>CAKXIK010000006.1 GCA_934875675.1 uncultured bacterium | reverse complement strand
GTTTGTGGTGAACTCATTATACCATATCTCGCGGGAGGCTTCCTCTCTTTTTGGGTCACATCATTTTAACACATACAACGGTTATTATTTAATTCTCGGCGGGTATCAGGGAATCGGGGAACTAATGAATCGCGGCACACTCCAGTTCAGCAATGTAATAGAAGACCCCATCTCAGAGGAGCTTTCTGGAAAAACGGTGTCGGAAATCGCGCAAAATATCCGCGACATCAAAAAAAAATAACCGCAATTCATCTAACCGCATAAACACAGCACCCCACCGGGAAGAAAACCGGCGGGGTGCTGTGTTTCATTTTATTTGGCATTGACTGAAGAATACTAATTTCTCTTGAAACGGCAAATCAAATCTTCGGAAAACCGCATATATCCAAGCCTCTTCTTCAATTTTTATGCCGTTGCTAATTCATAATCAATATAATCAATCAATCTTCGGCAGCGCGTCAAAGCCTTTCTGCAGGTCGGCATCGGTGGGGATATAATCGGTCATTTTGCCGTCATGATAGGCGGAATAAGCGGTCATATCAAAATATCCGGTTCCGGTCAAGCCAAAAAGAATCGTTTTTGCTTCACCGGTTTCGCGGCAGCGGATTGCTTCATCCATAGCTGCGCGGATTGCATGGGAGGATTCCGGTGCCGGCAGAATGGTTTCGTGCTTGGCGAAAAACGTGGCTGCTTCAAACACCTTGGTCTGTTCCACCGAAACCGCTTCCATGTAGCCATCGTGATACAGCTTGGAAAGAATCGGTGACATGCCGTGATAGCGCAGACCGCCCGCGTGATTTGCCGAGGGAATGAACTCGCTGCCAAGGGTATACATCCGCGCAAGCGGCGTCACATGGCCAGTATCGCAAAAATCATAGGCATAGCGTCCGCGGGTCAGTGACGGACAGGAAGCCGGCTCCACGGCAACAATGCGCGGATTGTGCTTGCCCTGCAGCTTGTCGCGCATAAACGGTGCAATCAGTCCGCCCAGATTGGAGCCACCGCCTGCACATCCGATGACCACATCGGGGTACTCACCCAAAATATTCATTGCAGTCTCGCACTCCAGACCGATGATTGACTGATGCAGCAGTACTTGGTTCAGTACACTGCCGAGCACATAGCGGCAGCCCGGGGTAGTCACGGCTTTTTCCACCGCCTCGCTGATTGCACAGCCAAGGCTTCCGGTCGTATTGGGATGCGCAGCTAAAATTTTTCTTCCCACCTCGGTGGTGGTGCTGGGGCTTGGAATTACATTGGCATCAAATGTTTGCATAATTGCTTTGCGGTGCGGCTTTTGCTCATAGGAAACTTTGACCATAAACACCGTCAGCGGTAATCCGAAATAAGCGCACGCTTCAGAAAGGGCTGTTCCCCACTGACCGGCGCCGGTTTCGGTTGTTAAGCTGGTCAACCCTTGCTCTTTGGCGTAATAAGCCTGTGCAATGGCAGAATTGAGCTTGTGGCTGCCGGAGGTATTGTTGCCTTCAAATTTGTAATAAATCTTTGCCGGCGTTCCCAGCGCTTTTTCCAGATTATAAGCGCGAATCAGCGGCGACGGGCGAAAGATTCGGTACATCTCTTGTACAGGCTCCGGAATTTCGAAATAGCGGGTGGTTCCGTCGGTTTCCTGCTGGGCAAGCTTTTCACAAAAAATCGGATACAATTCCTCCGTTTTAACCGGTTGATGCGTTGCAGGGTTCAACAGCGGATCCGGCTGTTCCGGCATGTCTGCGCGCAGATTATACCAAGCCTTCGGCATTTGATCCTCGGAAAGATAAAAACGATACGGAATTTTTTTGCTCATGGTAGACAACTCCTTTAAAATTTTATACTAATTGTGTGAATTAGTATTATGTTCTGCGCGAAGGCGCGGAATGGCAAAAGAAAATAAAAAAACGAGCCCTTGTTCCAGCTTTTTCTGCTGGGACAAAGGCTCGAATAAATTCGAACTTCTGCGGTACCACCCACATTGATGCACCTTTCGTGTGCATCCACTCAATCGCATACGAAAGAATTCAAACATTCAATGATATGCGTTCCTCTGATAACGGGCGGAAAACCCGTCAGGCACTACTAAGCGGTATGCTTTTCGTCCTGCCCTCGTAAGTCCATTCGTCACAGTGCCCGATGCCGCATTTCACCATACCGCGGCTCTCTGAACCGAAAGCTTGCTGTGAGTACTCTTCTTACTCAACGGTTTATTCTGTTGATTTGACTTGAGTATAACAGCTGTTTTTTAATTTGTCAAGTGGTAAAATAAATTTTTTTCATTTTTCTGTTTTGCTTGCTTCCCCTCTGTCCGATTGCTATAATGAGGTTAACTTCTATCTGAAATAAAGGGAGTGCTATGGATGCAATACAATTTTGACCTGCATAATGAGCGCCGCGGCACGGATTGCTACAACTACGACGGTCATCCCACAGATGACCCGGATGTAATTCCGCTTCAGGCTGCTGATATGGATTTTCAGACGCTTCCGGAAGTAATCTCCGCACTGCGCAGCGTAATCGACCGCGGTGTTTACGGCTATCCGATTGATCCCACCGATTACTGCGAATCGGTACGGGGCTGGTTTTCTGCGCGCCACGGCTGGCAGGCTGATGCGGAATGGATCGTCTCCTGCCGCAATGTAGTCAGCGCAACGGCGTTGCTGCTTTGTCTGAACACCTCTCCCGGCGATGCGGTGATGACTTTTACTCCTGTTTACTCTCCCTTTGTTTCGGTCATCCGAAAAAACGGTCGGGAAGCAGTAGAGTGTCCGCTTGTTTTGGCAAACGGGAAATGGCAGATTAACTTTGATTTGTTTGAAACACTGATGGTGCAGAAAAAAGTGAAAATGCTGCTGCTCTGCAACCCACACAATCCGGTCGGCCGTGTTTGGACACACGCCGAGCTTGCCTACATTGCAACGTTTTGTGCGCAACATGGCGTTTTTGTAATTTCAGATGAAATTCACTGTGATTTTGTATTTTACGGCCACCGCCATATTCCGTTTCTTTCTCTGCCGGAAACAAATCTTTCTCTGGCGGCAAGCTGCACCTCGGCAAATAAAACCTTCAATCTTGCCCTGCTTGAAAACGCCAACATTTTTATTCCGGACAAGGCTAATCGGGACGCGTTCTGGGCAGCGCAATCGGCAAGCTTTGTGGAAGGCGGAAGTTATCTTGGTAAGCTTGCCTGTGCAACTGCTTACCGGTTGGGTGCCGATTGGGCCGACCAGCTGATTTCGTATCTGGAGAATAATCTGACTGCAGCAGTGGATTTTCTGCATCGTGAACTGCCGGAACTTCCGGTCATGCTGCCCGAGGGAACCTATCTGCTTTGGCTCGATTGCCGCTCACTGGGAATGGAACCACAGCAGCTTTCGGATTTTTTGCTGCAGCGCGCCAAGCTGCGACTTATAAACGGTGATGGCTACGGAACCGGAGGCAGTGGTTTTATGCGTATCAACTGCGCCCGTCCTCATGCAGAAGTGATGGAAGCATTATACCGGCTGCAAAATTCCATTCTTTTGCAATGATTTCAACGGTTTCAACAGAGTTTTCAACAATTTTACACATTCCTGTGGAAATCACGAGGATAATTACTCTTTTTCCAATTCTACATGATTCAAATGCAGCCGAACACACGTTCCCTTACCGATTTCGGATGTAATTTCCATCGAATGAGAAAGCCTGCCAAGCACACAACGGCACAGGTAAAGTCCGATTCCGCTGGCTCGTTTGTCGTTCCTGCCGTTAAACCCGGTAAAACCCTTTTCCCCAAGCCGCGGCAGATCCTCGGGTGCAATTCCGATACCGGTATCTGCGATGCAAAGTGTTTTGTTTTCCTCCAGTGTAATGGTTATTCCTCCGCGGTTGGTGTATTTGATCGCGTTGGAAAGTAGCTGTCCTAACACAAAACAGAGCCACTTTTCATCTGTCAGCACCAGACCGTGCACATCCCCCAGCGAAAGTGTCAGTTTTTTGCGAATAAACTGCCCGGCATATTTGCGAACCGTTTGCCGCACCAGTGAATCCAGATCATATTCCCGGATTACATAATCACTGGTGTCACTTTGCAAACGGAGATAAGAAAGCACCATTTCTACATACTGCTCAATCTTAAACAGCTCTGCGGAAAGTTCGCGATACTCTTCCCCTTCTCCGCTTTGCAGCAGCAAACCCATTGCCGCAATCGGCGTCTTGATCTGGTGCGCCCAAAGGGTATAATATTCTGTCATGCCGGAAACCACACGCTCTTTTTCTTCGATTACATGCAGGCGTTCGCTGTCCAGAAGCTGCAGCAGCAGGGTATAGTCGCGCTCGCAAAGGTTTTCCGGAGCTGGCAGCGGTGCAGTGCCCAGCATAATGGATTTCTGCAGCTGCACCATCATACAATGGCGATGATAATAGTGTGCAAAATGGACAGCTGTCACCAAAGTTCCGATTACCGCACAGCACAAAAATGCATATGCTACTGCTTCCAGCGGAAGATGATACAATGCAAAAATTGCAAGAAAGACCACTGCAAATACCACCGTAAGCAAAAGGCTCCGTCGGTGTTGCAGCAAATAGCTTCCAAACGTAGGTAAAATTTTTGGTTTTTCGATTTCCATTTTATTATGCACGCCTTTCGCGGATTTGTGTATCCTGCCATAAAATATACATTCCGATGTGTTTTCAGTATAACGCGTTTGCAGCACTTTGCGCAACCGATTTTCCATTTATTTCAAAACCACTTTCCCTTTCCGACGAAATATGGTATTCTTGAAATAACCACTCAACGTGCTTCGGTGCACCGGAAAGGATGGAAGTGAAAATGAAAAAAGTTAAAATTCTGTTTGTCTGGACGCTGATATTAGTCCAGCTTTGCGGCTGTATGATAAATCGCCCTGTTGAAACGCAGAATTCGTCCTCGTTTTCCGCAGACACCTCCTCGCAGTCTTCTTCTCGTACCTCTTCCTGCACTTCTTCGGATGCCCCGTCTTCTGCACCGGAGGTTTCCTCTTCTTCGTCCGTGCCGGTCAGCAGTGCGGTGTCTGCTCCGGTTACCGACAAATCCTCCTCTGCTGCAGCTTTCTCTTCTGATCCGGTAGAATCCGCTGTCAATCAAAAGCAGGATACCGCTCCGCTTGCTAAGGTTCTTTCCGCACTGCAGCGGACAGGAGCGTCGGACACTGCACAACAACAAGGACAAGCCTTTGCCGGTTCTGCAGCGAAATCTTTGCCCAAAAGCGCACATGCCGTGCTGCGTCTGCTTGCTTTGTGCAGCAATCCGGAAAATCCGGACGGATTATCAGACTCCGTCACCGATGCCGTAAAGGAAAGCGGAATTGCACGGGAAATGTTTCAGCTTGCGGCAGCTGCCTGTCGGGAGCGCGGACGAAAAACAGCGGATACCGTAACGCTTACTTTTACCGGTGACTGCACCTTTTCTCCCATTAATGAAGAATCCCACAGCAACTCATTTGATCAGGTTTATACACGGCAAAAAAGCGCTTCCTACCCGTTTGACCGGATGTTCCCATGGTTTGCAACCGATGATATTACCTGCATCAATTTTGAAGGTACATTGACCAAAAGCCTCTCTCACGCCGAAAAAAAATACTACTTTCGCGGGGATCCGTCGTTTGCAAAAATTTTGCCCTCCTCCTCCATTGAACTGGCAAATCTCGCAAACAACCACACCATGGATTATTTTCAAAAAGGCTACGATGATACCAAAGCGGCGCTGACTTCTGCCGGTGCTGCACTTTTAACTCTGCAGCAGCCCTATATCACCACCGTAAACGGAATCCAGGTGGTGTTCATTGGTCAGCAGACTGCCTATGGGGCATCCAGTGCCACCCAAACCGTCAAAAAATACAAGCGTCCAAATAACATCGTCATCGCGGTGATGCATTGGAGCACAGAATTTTCAAACGAAGTTGCACCTGCATGCGTCACCGCAGGACACAACCTGATTGACGCAGGAGCAGATCTGGTAATTGGACACCATCCGCATGTTTTGCAAGGCATTGAACTCTATCAAAATAAATATATTGTATACAGTCTCGGCAATTTTGCCTTTGGCGCAAATGTGGGGCAAATCACTTCACCGTATACGATGGCATTTCGTGCACGCTTTTTTTTGAAGAATGGCACTACAGCACTAAAAAATGCTGAAATTATTCCGTGCAATCCCACCTCGGACGCGAGCGGATGGAACAATTATCAGCCAAAGCCCCTTTTCGGAAAAAAAGCACGCGAGCTTGCCGATTTTGTACTCTCCCTGAGCAGTTCTCTGCCATACGGTGTAAAAAAGCTGGATTACTTTGACATGTAATGTCCCTGTCTGCTTTTGATTTTTTCCTCCATTTGTGGTATGATGAACACAGATCGAGCAAAACGAAATTGTGCGGAGGAGTGTTATGTCTCAGTTCACCAAGCGCGCTATTATGGAAACATTTATCAAGCTGCTCGGCGAGCATCCGCTTGATAAAATTACCGTAAAGGACATTGTGGAGGAATGCGGTGTGAACCGCAACACCTTTTACTATTACTTTCAGGATATTTACGACTTATTGGATGCACTGTTTCAAACCGAAATGAAACGGATGCTGGACGATCATCACGATTTTTCCACCTGGCAGCAGGCTTTTGTAGAAGGGGCGCGTTTTGTTTTTGAGAATAAAACCGCCATCCGCCATCTTTATAGTTCCCTCAACCGAGAACAGCTGGAACGTTATCTTTATGGCATTGCTGATCGCGTCATGCTGGATTTTGTTCACAAGGAGTCCGAAGGTCTGGTTCCATGTGGCGGAGATGTTCAATTTATTGCGGATTTTTATAAATATGCCGTTGTCGGCATGATTTTGGAATGGATTCGCACCGGAATGGAATCCGATTTTGAAGAGCAGATCAACCGGCTGGATGTGCTGTTTGACGGAAGCATTCGACAAGCGTTGGAGCACAGCTGCGAACGCAGCAGTTGTGAAAAAACAGACAAATAATCTGAAATGTCTGAAAATCGGTCATTTTTTGCGCAGTGTTCAAGTTTTGAACACTGCGCTTTTTTTGTTGGTAGCCCCCGGATGTATGAATCGCTATAATAATTGTCACGGCAATACGCCGAATCTTGATAACCGCGTTCCCGGAAAGCAATGCGGATTTCCGGAAAACGGTTTCTCAGAAAGGTGCTTTTGTATGACTACACTCTGCACTGCCGAAGCGGTGGCAGAAGGCCAACCCGACAAGCTTTGTGACCGGATTGCAGACGCCGTTCTGGATGCCGCACTCCGCCAGGATCCCGATACCCGTTCCAGTTGTGAAGTGGCAATTTGCGGAAGCACCGTCCACTTGATGGGAATTCTGAAGACAACCGCCGCTATCAATTGGGATGCTTTGGTGCGCAGTGTGATTGCCTCTGCTGGCTATACCGACCCTGCATACGGTTTTTGTGCACAGAACTGCATGGTACAAAATGAACTGCAGCCTCCCTCCCCAGACCTGTTGCGAACCGAGCCCCGCCATTCCACACCGGATCGCAGTGCTGCAAGCCAGCACACGGTTGTGGGGTTTGCCTGCCGTGAAACTCCCGATTTCATGCCTTTGCCGGTGGAACTTGCCCGCTCCGTAATTCACCACCTTGCCCTTGTGCGCAAAAATGGTGTTCTCCCCTTTTTGCTGCCGGACGGTAAAGCACAGATTACCTTGGAATACGAGGGAGACGTGCCCAAACGCATTGCGTCGCTTTTGCTTTGTGCACAGCACACCGAGCAGACCGAAATTGAACCGCTGCGATCAATACTCATGAAAAAGGTGATCCATGCGGCAATTCCTTCATCGCTTCTGGACGATTCCTCCACGGTTTTTATCAATCCAACCGGGCGGTTTGTCACTGGCGGTCCTGCCGCTGCAACGGGAATGACCGGACGAAAGATTGCGTGTGACACGTATGGCTCTGCCTCATCTCAATGGGATGGCTCTTTTTCCGGCAAAGATGCCTCTCACCCCGAAAAATTTGCAGCATATCTGGCACGGTACCTTGCCAAAAACACCGTCGCTGCAGGATTTGCCCGCAAGTGCGAATTTCAGTTAAGCTATGCGGTCGGTCTTGCCGATCCAGTTGCCGTCGCAATTCGAACCTTTGGCACGGAAACCATTCACGTCCAACAAATTTTGCAGCTTGCGCAGGAATGCATCGATTTCCGTCCCGCGGCTGTCTTAGAGCGATTTTGCCTTTGCCGACCAATTTATTCTGCGCTTTGTGCCGGACAGTTTGGTAAAAACGCGCGCCGAATGCCGTGGGAGCAAACCGATCTTGCCGCTTTGTGGCGCAGCCGGGTTAATCTTTGCACGGCTGCAGGCTAATTGAACAAATCCCGTAACAAAACTGCCGCTCGTCGGTTTTCATATGAAAGGATGATTGCTTGTTATGATTCGTTTTGGCAAATGGGTGGTAAAGCACCGGATTCCGATTTTAATTCTGGGCGTACTGCTCCTGATTCCATCGGTTTTCGGCATGATCAACACCCGAATTAATTACGATGTTCTTACCTATCTTCCCGATGACATTGACACGGTGCAGGGACAAAATATTCTTTTAGATGAATTTGGCAAGGGTGGATTTTCGCTTGTTATGGTAGAAGGTATGAGCGAAAAAGACACTGTGGCATTGGAAACAAAATTCAAGGAAGTGGATCATGTCTCCACTGTTCTTTGGTACGATGACCTTGCGGATATTTCCATTCCGATGGAGCTTTTACCGCAAAAATATTATGATGCGTTCAACAAAGGCGACACGACCATGATGGCGGTGTTTTTTGACACCTCCACTTCCGCCGACGAAACAATGGAAGCGGTACAGCAAATTCGAAAAATTGCCGGAAAAGAGTGCTATGTGTCGGGTATGTCCGCCATGGTTACCGATCTCAAGCAGCTTTGCGAGCAACAGGAGCCGGTCTACGTTGCCATTGCAGTTTTGCTTGCCACGGCTGCCATGATGCTGTTCATGGATTCATGGGTAATTCCGTTGGTGTTTTTGATGAATATCGGAATGGCAATTCTATGGAATCTGGGCAGTAACCTTTTCCTCGGCGAAATCTCTTATATTACCAAGGCGCTTGCCGCAGTGCTGCAGCTTGCCGTCACCATGGACTATTCCATTTTTCTATGGCACAGCTACAACGAGCAAAAAGTCCGTTTTTCCGGCGATAAGGAGCGCGCAATGGCTCATACGATTTCCAACACCGTCACCTCGGTAGTTGGGTCCTCCATTACAACCGTGGCAGGATTTATCGCTTTATGCTTTATGAGCTTTACCCTCGGCCGTGACCTGGGAATTGTCATGGCAAAAGGCGTGCTGCTGGGTGTAATTGGCTGTGTTACAACCCTTCCTGCAATGATTCTGTTGTTTGACCGTATTCTGGAAAAAACAAAGCATCGCACCTTGCTGCCAGACATGAACCGCTTTGCTTCCGGTATAACTCATCATAGCTGGATTTTCCTGATTGTATTTGCCGTGCTGCTCATCCCTTCGGTTTATGGATACTCGAACACCGGTGTCTATTACGACCTCGGCGATTCGCTGCCCAAAGACATGGAATATGTAATTGCAAATACAAAGCTGCAGGATGACTTTGATATGGCATCCACACATATGATACTCGCGGATGCGAAAATGTCCTCGAAAGACGCACAAAGTATGCTCCGTGAAATTGATAAGGTGGATGGTGTCAAATTCTCAATCGGTCTGAATTCTCTGCTCGGCTCTCAGGTCCCGGAGGAAGTTTTGCCCGATTCCATTAAAAATGTGCTCAAGAGTGACCGGTATCAGTTGATTCTCGTCAGCTCCAAATACAAGGTGGCAAGCGACGAGGTAAACGCACAGGTGGACTCCATTAACAATATTCTGAAAAAATATGATTCCAGCGGAATGTTGATTGGTGAAGCACCCTGTACAAAGGATTTAATCACCATTACCGACCATGATTTTGCGGTTGTGGACGCGATTTCGATTGTTGCAATCTTCCTGATTATTGCAATTGTCTTTAAATCTATCACGCTGCCGGTCATTTTGGTGGCGGTAATTGAGCTTGCTATTTTTATCAACCTTGGCATTCCGTTTTACACCGGTACAACGTTACCGTTTATCGCGCCAATTTGCATCAGTACTATTCAGCTGGGTGCAACGGTAGACTATGCTATTCTGATGACCACGCGCTACCGCAAGGAACGTTCCCTTGGGAACGAGAAACGTGCCGCAATTACCACCGCGCTTTCTGCCTCGATTCCCTCAATTATCGTCAGCGCAATGGGATTTTTTGCGGCGACATTTGGTGTTGGGATTTATTCCGATATCGATATTATCAGTTCCATCTGCATGTTGATGGCGCGCGGTGCAATTATCAGTATGCTCTGCGTCATCTTTATTCTTCCCGCAATGTTCATGCTGCTGGATAAGGTCATCTGCGCAACCAGTGTCGGCTTCAAGCCGCACCGCAAAGAAACCGCCACTCCGGCAGAAAGCAATTCCTGACTGATTATGAAAGGATGATTCCGTGATGAAAAAGAAAAAATGGATTCAAGCAATTGCCATCACCTGCAGCATTTTGCTGGCGTGCAGCGGTGTGGGTGCAATTGTGTTCGCACAAAATTCCAACGACAGCAAATCCGCTTCCACTGTGACCTCTGCTTCCTCAGGTATCCAAACGGATGAAAAAAACTCCAAGGAAGAAACCGTCTATGCACTCACCGGAGCAGACGGCTCCGTCAATCAAATCATCGTCAGTGACTGGCTGAAAAATCCGCAGGGACTTTCCAGCCTAGAAGATGCCTCCGACCTGAGCGACATTCTGAACCTGAAGGGCGACGAGACCTTTACGGCTGAGAACTGTAAGCTTACCTGGGCAGCAAACGGCAACGATATTTATTACCGCGGCACCAGCGAAAAAAAGCTTCCTGTCTCCATTTCCATTAAATATCAGCTGGACGGGAAAGAGATTTCCGCTGCGAAGCTTGCCGGAAAAAGCGGACGCGTAACCATGACGTTTCAGTACCAGAATAACGAAACAAAAAACGTCACGGTTAACGGAAAAACTATGAGTGTGAAGGTTCCATTTGTCGTTGTGACCGGAATGTTGCTGGATGGTGACAAATTCAGCAATCTTTCTGTCTCCAACGGCAAAGTGGTCAACGACGGGAACCGAAGCATCGTCATGGGATTTGCTCTGCCCGGTCTGCAGGAAAGCCTGGATATTTCTGCGGATGATTTGGAAATCCCTTCTTCCGTAACCATCTCTGCAGATGTCACCGATTTTGAACTGGATACTACACTTACATTTGTCACCAACGACCTGTTTAATGAGCTTGATTTGGACGACACCGATACACTGGATGATCTGGATAGCAAGCTTGCCACGCTGACCGATGGACTGACAAAGCTGACAGACGGTTCCTCCTCACTCTACAGCGGGCTTGATACCCTGCTCGTCAAGTCAAAGCAGCTTGTTTCCGGCATCGGTGAGCTCTATTCCGGTGCGCAGGGGCTGCAGGAGGGAACGCAGGAGCTTGTCACCGGTACACAGGCACTGCGTACCGGTGCACAAAAGCTTATTGCGGGAACGGATAGCCTGACCGTGGGTCTCGGCAAACTAAGCAGCAACAGTGCTTCACTGAACGCGGGTGCAAAACAAGTGTTTGAAACCCTGCTTTCCACCGCCAATACACAGCTTAAATCTGCCGGGCTGACGGTTCCGACCCTGACAATTCAAAATTACAAAGCCACGCTGAACGCCGTACTCAAAAACCTGGATTCCGCTACTGTTCAGAAACTTGCTTACAACACCGCATTGGCAAAGGTAACCGATGAAGTAACCGCTGCCGTCAATGCACAGGAGGGCGCTATTCGCACACAAGTAACCGCCGCCGTGCGTTCTCAGGTGCAGCAGGGTGTTATTCTCACGGTTGCTCTGCAAAATGCAGGCTCTCAAATGACCGCAGAAGAATATCAGCAGGCCGTCGCGGCCGGAAAGGTTCCGGATGCTACTAAGTCAGCTGTCAATCAGGCCGTTTCCGCTGTGACGGCTGCTTACTCCTCCGATTCCGCCACCAAAGCAAAGATTGACGCTGCCACGGATGCACAAATGAATTCTGCAGCCATTCAAAAGACTATTAGTGACAATACCAAAAACACCGTGAATTCCACCATCTCCTCCAAAATTAACGAAACCATGAAATCCGAGACGGTGCAGCAGCAAATTAACGCGGCTGTTACCAGTGCTTCTAATGGCTCTAATTCCATTACACAGCTGATTTCCCAGCTGGACAGCTACAATCAGTTCTATCAGGGACTTCTGGAATATACCGCCGGTGTTGACTCTGCTTATTCGGGCAGCAAAGAGCTTTTGTCCGGTGCAAAGGAACTCAACAGCGGAATCGGAACCCTTTCCTCCGGCAGCAAAGAATTAAATTCGGGTGCCGTTTCTCTGTTGGCTGGCATCGGCAAGCTAAAAACCGCCAGCAGCGCACTTCCGGACGGTGTTTCCCAACTGAAGGACGGCGCCATGCAGCTTTCCGAAGGGATGAAAACACTCAGCGGTGAGGAAGGTCTCGGCAAGCTGATTGACCTTTACCACAACGATGTCAAGAGCTTGATGGATCGCTTGCGCGCATTAAAAGAGGCCTCCGGTGAATACACAAGCTTTGCCGGTTCTTCTCAAAGTCTGCCGAGCTCCGTAAAATTTATTTACCGCACCGATTCCATCTCGGTTCCGGATGCCAATGACACATCTGACGCAAGTTCCGGCACAAGCTCAAAGTAATCTTTTTCTTGCAAAGCAAAACGAGTTGTGATAAAATTAACAACCGAAGTTGGTTTGCATTTCCAGGGGAACCCTGTGCAGGTTGGCAGGGTTCTTTTTTTGTGCGTCGATTCAGTTTGAATTGGCACAAATACAATTTTAAAAAGGGGGCGATCCAAATTCCCTGTTCCTCGGGATTTGGCTTAAATTATGTTTTTTGTCACGCTCATCTCTGTTGCTATTATGCTGCTTTACGCCGTGCCCGGATTTTTGCTGGTAAAAAGCAAGCTGGTAAAGCCGGCTGCCATTCCTGCGTTCGCCACGCTGCTGATGTATGTCTGTCAGCCATGCCTGACCATTTACGCTTTCCAAAAGGTTGATTATACCCCGCAGCTTGCCGGACAAATTGCGGTTGTGTTCGGGCTGGGGCTGCTGATTATGGGCGCCGTGCTGGGCATATTTGCGTTTTTCGTGCGCAAAAAATATGACGATGCACGCTGGCGGGTGGCAAACCTCTGCGCGGCATTCGGCAACTGCACCTTCATCGGCCTTCCTCTTGTGGAAGCATTGCTGCCCGATTACCCGCAGGCAGTCGTGTTTTCAATGGCATTTTTTATTGCGATGAGTGTGCTCGGCTGGACCGTCGGTTCTACGCTGATTACGAGAGACTTCTCCTACTGCCGCCCGCTCAAAGTGGTGCTCAATCCGGCGGTTCTTTCTCTGGCTGCTGCACTGCCGCTCTTCTTTTTTCACGTTTCGTTGCCCGACCAGCTTGGGAGTGCCATTACCCTGATGGGCAAAATGTCCACTCCGCTTTGCATGCTCGTCGTTGGCATGCGGCTGGCCACGGTTCCTCTGCGCAGAATTTTTACCGACAAACTGCAATACCTTGCCGTTGGTGTGAAACAGCTTGTGATGCCGCTGATTGCCCTTTTGTTCGTCAGCTTTTTGCCGCTGGAGCCTAATTTGAAACTGACGGTTTACATTCTTTCCTGCTGCCCGGTTGCTGCCGTTGTACTCACCTTTGCCGAAATGCTCGGCGAAGGGCAGGACAGCGCTGCCAACGGTGTTTTGCTTGGCACGCTGCTCAGCATCGTCACCCTGCCCCTGATGCTGCTGCTCGTTGCCTGAACCACCCTGCATCCTAAAATAAAACTCGCAGAAAAGCCGATCTGATCAAGCTTTTCTGCGAGTTTTTGCTTCAATGTGCGGTTAAATCCAATCTGCACACAAGTCCTTGACCACTGCTCCGGCGGCGATCAGCCCTGCCACAGACGGAACAAAGGCAACACTGCCGGGAACGCTGCGCCGCCCGGGAGTGTCTTCCGCCTCTGCCTGCAGGGGAGTGCGCGGGTCTTCTTTGGAATAAACCACCTTGAGATGCTCAATACCCCTTTTTTTTAATTCTCGGCGCATCACGCGGGCAAGCGGACAAACCGACGTCTTTGCCAGATCCGACACCTCGAACCGGGTTGGGTCGAGCTTGTTTCCCGCTCCCATGCAGCAAAGAATCGGCACCCCACCCTTTACCGCGCGTTCAGCAAGCTCCAGCTTTGCCGACACCGTATCAACCGCATCGATAATATAATTGTACGGCGAAAGATCGATATCGTCTGCATTTTCCGGCAGGTAAAAGCATCGGTTTGCATGCACCTCAGCCTGGGGATTGATGGAAGCAATCCGCGCTTTCATCACGTCCACCTTATATTGTCCAACCGTATCCAGGGTGGCAATAATCTGCCGGTTCAAATTTGAAATGCTCACCGTATCGTGGTCGAATAAATCGAGCCTTCCCACGCCGCAGCGGGCAAGTGCTTCTGCGGCAAATCCGCCCACACCGCCGATGCCGAAGACAGCGACTGCAGAATTTTTTAATATCTCCACACCTTGTGGTGTTAACAAAAGCTCCGTTCTTGTAAATGGATTCATAACAGGTTCCTTTCTTCGCCTTATGATTTGCCAAACGGACAGACTGCAGCGCAGATTCCGCAAACTGCACCCCGACCGATCTGCAGATACGCCTGCTTCATATGGCGGCTGCACGCCTCCGGATCAAAAACTTCGCTGCGTGCCATCCCCGCGCAATATTCCCTGCCCGTCATAGCATGTGCAGGGCAAGCATTTACACAGCGCATACAGCTTCCGCACCGCGATTGCGGTTCTTCTGCTTTTGCACCCGGCAGCGGGTAATTGGTAAGCACCGTGCAAAGCCGCACCCGTGGGCCAAACTGCGGCGAAACAAACAATGCACTTTTTCCAATCCAGCCAAGTCCTGCTCGCACTGCCGCTGTTTTGTGCTGAAATGCACCGGAATACGGTCCCATATCGTGGACACTCTGCGAAGCGGGAATCGGCATGGCACGAAAACCGCTGCGTTCCAAAAAGACCGCCGTCTGCAGCGCCGCCTTGTCCAGTGCGGCATTAACTGCGCGGTAATGCTGAAAATACGTAAACGTTGGTTTGGACCGTACCTCCACCTCGTCCACAACGCCGCTGCACAACCGGAATACCAGCGTAACGCCATACGGCAGCGCTGCATATCGCTCCGGCACGATTCCATGCAAATCCGAAAAGCCAATCTGCTCAATTCCGTCCTCCCAAAGACGGCTGCGCAGCGGCGAAAAGTCCAATTCCACTCTCACTATTCCCCCATACTAAAAAAGGGCGGGAATCAACCCGCCCTCTGCATTTTACCCGAACACCAAATCTGCAAGAATACGAGCCCCGCTTGAACAAGCCAACCTTACAAACGGTTCTCAATCCATGTCAATACGTCGGAATAAACCTGACCGCGATTGATTTCATTGAGTGCTTCGTGGCGGGCACCGGCATAAAGCTTAACCGTAACATTTTTGACTCCGGCATCCAGCAACGCATGTGCAACCTTTTGCACACCCCTCCCGTTATTGCCAACGGGATCTTCCGAACCGGAAAGCAGGAATACCGGTAATCCGGGCAGAATTTTGGCAAGATTGCGTCTATTCTGAATATAGGAAAGTCCGGTAAACAAATCCTGAAACGCGGCTACCGTAAACACAAAACCGCAGTAAGGATCAGAAGAATAAGCGTCCACCACTGCATCATCACGGGAAAGCCAGTCATTCTGTGTGCGGTTGGGTGCAAATTTTTTATTAAATGAGCCAAAGCTCAGCTGATTCAGTCGGCTGCTGCGGTGATGGCTGCCGTACTTTTTGCGTTCCATTGCCGCGATTGCCTGACCCGCACGGATGGCTGCCTCCGGCACCACACCGGTTCCGCAAAGAATCACACCCGCAAGCCCGTCGCCATGGTTCATCATATAAGTGCGCGCAAGAAAGGAACCCATGCTGTGCCCCAGCAAAAAAACAGGCAGTCCCGGATGGGCGTCCTCTTCCTTGGTACGCAGTAAATGCAGATTTTCCACCAGCAAATTCCATCCGTCTTCTTCAGCAAAAAAACCGAGGTCATCCGGGGTGCGAACCGATTTGCCGTGACCGCAATGATCCAGCCCCGCCACCAGAATGCCGTATTCCGCCAGAAAAGCCGCAAACTCAGCATAACGCTCAATATACTCTGCCATACCGTGCGAAATCAGTAAAATTGCAACCGGTTCCTCCGGCGGTAGCCACTCTTTTGCAAAAACACGCTGAATTCCATTAGCAGAAGTAAAATAAAATTCGTTGGTTGTCATCCAGAATCATTCCTTTCACCGGTCCACTACACAGGCTCGGTCGTTCAATCCATACCTGTCCGGAATTAATCCACCGGATCCATTACATTTGTACGAATACCATTATACCCCATTCCCGGCCGGACGCAAAGGTATTTTAACATTTTTTAAGAAATATTTTTTTAATCTTGATTTTTTGCTTAAGCACCCGCAAAATCCGTGCAAATAAATGGCTTGACAAATAACCTTCTGCGCGATACAATACATACAAATCGAATTTGACGGGGTGCTGGCGATTAAGCCGGCTGAGATGGTGCAAATGCACCGGACCCGAGAACCTGATCTGGGTAATGCCAGCGTAGGAAGCGATCAGCCGAAAATTGGGCGCTTTGCGAGCATTATCGCGAAGCGCCTTTTGTTTTCCCTCATTCTCCTGCCAAATTCTTTTTCAAACATCAAAAAGAAGGAAGGATTTTTCTGTGAACAAAAAGAACAACGTGCTGCGCCTGACGGAAAGTGCAATTATGATTGCACTCGCCACTGTGCTCAGCGAAATCAAGATTATCAACATGCCTTTCGGCGGTTCGGTAACTGCATTTTCCATGCTCCCGATCATCATCATTGCCTATCGCTACGGCACCAAATGGGGTCTGTTCACCGGCGGTGTTTACGGCCTGTTCCAGATGATGCTGGGCATGAACAACTTGCGCTACGGCGTTAATTTCTGGGCGGTTGCCGCCATCATTCTGTTTGACTATGTCGTCGCATTCGGCGTGCTCGGACTCGGCGGAATCTTCCGCAAAAAGATTCAGAATCAGGGAATTGCGCTGGCTTCCGGCGCCTTGCTCGTTTCTGTTTTGCGCTACGCATGTCACTTTATCTCCGGCTGGACCGTGTGGGCAATGTGGGCTCCCGAAGGTACGGCTCCATGGCTTTACTCCTTGGGCTACAATGCCACTTATATGGTTCCGGAAGCAATTGTAACCGTTGTCGGCGCACTTCTTATCTGTCTCTTCCTTGATTTTAACAACCGTGATATCACCCGTCGCTCCAAACAGGCGTCTGTTTCCACCGATCGAAACAATGCTGCCTTTGCCGCAAAAGCACTTGGTTTGGTAACGGTTGTCGGGGGTGTGCTGTATAACGTCTTTGCTTCTGTGAATGTGCTTCTGAGCGAAGCCGAAGAAGTGAGCGTTCCAAAGGAATCCATGCTGAAGGTTCTCGCCGTCACCGCAATTGTAGGAGTCGTGCTCTATGCGCTCGGCGAAGTGGTACAAATTCTTTCTGATCTTCGGGCGCAAAAGAACAATCGCCCCGAATAACACGCATCTAATTTTCGGATTTATTATCAAACAACATGAACGGAAGCTGCGTCATCATCCGATTGGCGCGGCTTCCGCTTTTTATTGTAGTTCCACAATGTTCATTAAAATTCCTGCAGGCGTTAAATCGATGGTTCCATAGCTTGGCGCCCCGTTCCAGGAGTGACTGAGTGCACCGGGATTCATAATATAAAGTCCGTCGTCGTAATCCATCCGCGACTGGTGCGTGTGGCCAAACAACAGGATATCCGCCTCTTTGCTTCTTGCTGCACAAACGGCCTGATACAAGCCGTATTTTACTCCGAGCAAATGTCCGTGCGTAAAAAAGATTCTCTTATTCTCCACCGTGAGCACATCGGAATCGAGCGCAGAACAACACCAGTCATTGTTTCCGCGAACCATACACATCATTTTTCCTTTTGGGAGCGCCGCCTGCACCTCGGAAGCTTCCTCCGCTCCATCTCCCAAAAATAAAATTATTTCTGCAGTCGGCTGCTCCCGAACCGCACGCTCCATCGCACGGCGATTGCCGTGCGAATCGGAAAAAACAAGAATGCGCATGAATAAAATCCTTCCTTTTTTGCTGACGTATTTTACTTCCGTTTTTGCACGTTTTGTGATGTATGTGCATAAAATCAGAATAGCGCGCAATATAGCGCAGTTAAGCGCAGAATTTGCGCATATCCGGCATGTGGCGGTCATATGATACACCGTGGCCGGAATTTTTATGAAACAGGGGGAGATCCCGATGAAAGAAAATGCCACACCAAATGCACAGGAGCTGGATGCAATGATTCGTTCTGTTGCTTCCCAGATTGGTGCCAACCCGGACAGCATCCGCACTTCGATGGAAAAAGGAAACCCAAATGACCTGCTGAAAAGCCTTAATCCCAAAGACGCTGCCATGCTGCAGCAAGCGCTTGCAGACAAAGAAACGACTGCCCGCATTCTTGCCTCTCCGCAGGCACAGGAGATTATCCGTAAGCTGATGGAAAGGAAATGACCGCCGCATGGACGACATGGCCTCAAAAATTAACGGGCTTTTGCAGGATCCGGAGGCAATGAAGCAGATTCAGGCATTGGCCAGCATGTTTGCCGCAGGTCAGGCGCCTTCTCCCGAATCCGATCCGGAACCACCGCCGGCAGCACCTGCCGCTGCGGTTCCGCACGCTCGCCCTGCTGCCCCTGCGCGCGAAGCTCCTGCTATGCCGTCCATCTCTCCGGAAGCCATGCAAACCGTAATGAAACTGATGCCGCTGCTTTCAAGCATGAATCAGGAAACAAACAATACTCGTTTTTTACATGCGCTCCGTCCTTTATTGAGCGAAAACAGGCAAAAAAAACTGGATGACGCCACGCATATAATGCAGTTGATGCAGGTGCTGCCAATGCTGAAAAAAGGCGGAATTTTATAATACTAATTTTGAATAAGAAATGGTATAAAGATCGAGAAAAAGCTTGAATCCATGCGGTTTTTCCAAAGATCTTTATCTTCCGTTTCAAAAGAAATGCGTATTGCAATGCATCCGAAAGGGGGATGGCATTTTGGCGGAAACTCCAAAAAACGACAATGACCTGCTACGCATGCAACAGGATGCCATTCGCCGGGTACGGATGATGCAGCAGCGCGCACAACAATCGGTGGAAGCCGAACCGGCTCATGACCGGGCACTTCATCGCGATTCGGTTCCGGATGCAGCACGCACAGACCCTGCTCCAAAACCGCATTCGCCCGCAGAAAATACAGTCCGCACCTCTGCCCGAACCGGCACTGGCTCTTTCCCTGCTCACGCGCGCACGCAGCATTCTCCCCGCACCCCACCACAGGAAAAGCATCCTCGCTATGCCGCTCATCCGCGTCAAAATCCGCTGGCAGCACTTTTTTCTTCCTCCTCGCACCAGGGCACAGGCGATTCGCTTTTGAGCAGCTTGTTTGACGGCGACAGCGAACGCACGATGCTCCTTGTTCTGCTGCTGATTCTTGTGGATGATCGTACTGACATGTCCTTAATTCTGGCGCTGCTTTATCTAATCCTTTAATCAGAACAGAGGGATGACCGCCGCAGTCTTCGGCAATCTGCCAAAACTGCCGGGGATCATCCCTCTGCTGATGCTATTATGGTTTTTAGGAATCTTCCAGCACGCGAATTGCAGAAATATATTGCAACTGTGTGTCTTCATCATAGGAAATCTCGTATTCCAGATATTTCACCACACGCAGATTGCCGTTATCGTTCTGAATAATCTCGTCCTGATTATCGTCTGTTGCTTGCGACGACTGTGAAACAGTCGGGATTGTGCTTACAATGTTGTCCGCGCTGACGCAGTACGCCACCTTCAGGGTGGAAATATCGCCCTTGGTGCGTACAGAAATCGTATACGGCTGATACGTTCCAACCATACCGATCAGCGGAACATGGTAGCTGTCGGTTGCTTCGTCGTAGCTGATGGTTCCCTCCGGTGTACCCTCTTCTTTTCCGGAACCGGGCAGATAAATGTCCGTTGGCGTCAAAATACAGTTTACACCAAACAGTTTAACCGCATTCGACCGAACCAGTTCTCCCGGAAAAATCATGCGGGCATTCTCGTCATAATCCGTGGTATTCGCAACATTTTCAAACACGGTTTTCCAAATAGCGGCCTGCAGCATCGTTTCTTTGTCTGCAGCATCAATGGATTCAAACGGTTCCGGGTCAAGCATTACCACCGGGGTCAGGTATGTGTCATAATTGCGCTCGGTGGAATCATCCGTCACACGGCTGTAAATATATTGATACGCCTGTATTCCGATAAAAATCAGTCCTACCAAGGCAAGGCAAAGCACCAGAGTTCCCATCGGAACTCCGTACCAGCGACGGCGGTGCTTTTTTGCCGGCGCAGCAGGAGTCACTGGTTCTTCGTGCTGATTCTCTTCCTGCTCCTGTTCCAGCTCTCGGTCCATCGGAAGCTCAATGTGAGCTTGAGTTTCCTCAAACTGCAGTTGTGAATCCAAGTCTGCTTCGCTGTTTGCCGGAGCGAAATCATCCTCATTCAATGCAAAAGGAGTGGGGCGGCTGATGGGGCGCTTTTTCTTTTTCTTTGCCGCATTATCCTCCGGCACATTCTGCTCTGTCTCTTCGCCGCTCTCCGGCGCAATCTCCGCCTCCGAAGCAAGTTCCTTCTCCTGTTCTGTCAGCGAAAAAGGCGGCGTGGACTGCAGCTTCTTGCGAATACTGGAGCGTTTACCGTGCTTTGATCCTTTGTTTTGATTTTCTTCCATGGAAACAACCTTCCTTTCCGTCGGACAGGGTTCTGTCCGGTTCCGGCCCCGAATTCCATCGTTTGGTCAGCGAATCTGACCGTTACCCTCAATAATATATTTGACAGATGTGAGCTGTTCCAGTCCCATTGGACCGCGCGCGTGCAATTTTTGTGTGGAAATTCCGATTTCAGCGCCAAGTCCGAATTCACCGCCATCGGTAAATCGGGTGGAAGCATTGACATAAACAGCGGCAGAATCAATCTCCTGTTCAAAACGGCGTGCAGCAGAATAATCTTCTGTAATAATGGCTTCGCTGTGACCGGTTGAGTATTTTTCAATGTGCGCAATCGCTTCGTCGAGCGAATCCACCACACGGATTCCTAAAATATAATCAAGGTACTCTCGTCCCCAATCCTCTTCGGTTGCCGGAACAACAGATTCGCCAAGAATCCGGCATGTTTCGGGACATCCATGAATTACAACGTTTTTCGTGTCCAGTGCGGCCTTAATTTTGGGCAGTGCGGACTCTGCAATTGCACGATGCACCAGTACTTTCTCGCACGCATTGCAAACAGACGGACGGGATGCTTTTGCATTGAGAATAATCGATGCGGCTTTATCTGTATCTGCAGCGCAATCTACATAAATATGGCAGTTACCTGCACCGGTCTGAATCACCGGGACACGCGCGTTTTCCACCACGGCACGAATCAGACCTGCACCGCCGCGCGGGATCAATACATCAAGATATTCTGTCAGATTCATCATCTCCGTTGCCGACTGCCGTGAGGTATCCTGCACAAGCTGCACGCAGTCCGCGGGCAGTCCGCTCTGTTCCAAAGCATTGCGCATGACATTCGCAATGACTTCGTTGGAACGAATTGCTTCCTTGCCGCCGCGCAAAATCACTGCATTACCCGATTTCAGGCAAAGTGCCGCCGCGTCTGCTGTCACATTCGGACGAGCCTCACAAATGATGCCGATCACACCGAGCGGAACGGTCATCTTGGTAATGCGCATTCCGTTGGGATGCATCATCCCGCCCACCGGCTTGCCGATGGGATCAGCAAACGAGGCAACCTTGCGCATTCCATCCGCCATACCGTTAATTCTTGCTGCAGAAAGCGCCAGTCTGTCGAGCAGCGATTCGGTTAACCCAGCTTCTTTTCCTGCAGTCAAATCCCGTTCATTCTGCACCAGAATTTCGTCGGTATGCGCAACCAGGGCGTCGGCAATTGCACAAAGCGCAGTGCTTTTTCTGGCTCCCTCGCGAGCCAACACACGAGCCGCCTGTTTTGCCTTGGCACCCATTTGTTCCAGCTGTGTCATTTCTATGTCATTCCTTTCATGAACCCGCTGCAGGCCATTGCTTTTGCTTGCGGATCATCATTTCATAAAATTTTTATTGCACTGAATTCGCGTCTGTTTCAAAATCGCGATACATCAAGCTTGGTTGAATTCCCTGATTATTCTGATATTTTCCGCTGCGGTAAGCTTCATAATCCGGGCTCACATCATGGTAATAAATCTGGCAGATCTGTGCACCCGCATAAATCCGGATGGGTTGTACACAAAAAATTTCCAGCGTCCAGTAACCGGAAAATCCAACATCTCCGAATCCGGCAGTCACATGGATAAATAACCCCAGCCGCCCGGTGGAAGAGCGTCCCTCCAGCATTGGCACAAAACGATCGGTGCGCGTATACTCATTAGTTCTGCCAAGATAAAGTTTGTTTGGCTGCAGCAAAATTCCTTCGGGCGGAATAACGATTCGTTCCGTTTCATTCGGCGTTTTCATATCGAGCACGTCGTTCTGGTAAACCAACAGCTCGTCCGCAAGCGAAAGATTATAGCTATTGGGATTCAATCGCGCTGCATCAAACGGTTCAATTACAATTTCCTTCCCAATATGCCTTTGAATTTCTTTTCCGGAAAGAATCATACTTTGTTTTCCTCATTTCTTGCAAAACAAATTTATTATTTCTGGCGGCAAAAAAGGGTTCCCACCGGCATCCCTGCCACGGCATCATAAAGCAGCTTTGGTTCGTCTCCGCGGATAATCACAACATCGATACCCTTCTTATTTGCAATCTGCGCCGCATGTACCTTGGTGAGCATTCCGCCGGTTCCGCGAGACGATCCGCTGCCGCCCGCAAGCGCAACGATCTCCGGCGTTACCCGTTCCACCATGGGAATCCGTTTTGCATCGGGATTTTTACGCGGATCGGAATCATACAACCCATCGATATCGGTCAGAATAATCAGCTTCTGCGCCTCACAAAGCTGCGCAACAATTGCGGACAGCGTATCGTTATCGCCGAAATTGGAACCAACCAATTCATCAATGGCAACCGTGTCGTTTTCATTGACAATTGGAATAATTCCCATCGAAATCAGCGTGTGCAGCGTATTGACAACATTCTGCTTGGAATGAGCATTCTCTACAACATCGCGTGTCAGCAGCACCTGTGCAACGGTATGGTTATATTCTCCGAACATTTTATCGTAAATAAACATCAGTTCACACTGACCCACTGCCGCAACCGCCTGTTTTTCTTCCGTTTCATGCGGTCGCTCGGCAAGACCCAGCTTGCCAACGCCAACGCCGATTGCGCCGGAACTGACCAGCACCATGCGGTTGCCTGCATTCTGCAAATCACTGAGTACTCTGGCCAGCTGTTCAATGCGGCGAATATTCAGTTTTCCGTTTTCATACGTCAGGGTTGAGGTACCAACTTTAACGACAATACATTGTCCCGTGAAATCTCCCATAACAATTCAAAACCTTTCCTGCCATTACACAAAGCAACCGGAAGCTCCCACGCGGAACCAAGCCTGTCCAAACAGAAAAAGCTTTTAGCTGGCATCCGGTACCTGTTGTTTTTCAAAATCCATAATATAGTATTATATCATACTGCATTAGAAAACAAAAGTTTTTTTGCCCGCTGCGACTAACAGTTTTGTCTGATCCCGCAACCGGTTGTAAAATCAGAAACACGTCCGGTTGCTTCCTTGACTCATAGCTGACTTTGCCGAATATTTTCGGTTCCATCCTCCGGCAGCTCCTTCATGACGACCTCCGTTTCGGGCCGCAAGAACACGTTTTTGACCGCAATCTTGACAAACTCCGCGATTACCATCTGCAGACAGCGCCGCGTCTGTGGGTCAATTCCGCGCACAGCATCAATTATTTTGGATGCATCGCGCACCAAAATTTGCGGAAGCTGCGAAACACGGTCGGTTTCCGTTACCTCCACAATGCGGAACAGCGTATCGACAAAAAGTTTCAGCTGGGCAGAACTGAGCGAACCCATCCAGCCGTTGAGCGTTTGATCCATGAATCTGGCGCCATCTGTAATGCGTTCCGTATAAGCAAAATCTGCTCCGTCAATTTCCCAGGAAAACGGGTCGTGCTGCATCAGTCCCATTCGTGTGCTTTGAACCACGCGGTAGCTTCCCACATTATCAAACAACATTCCGATGATCGAAGACCGGGGCAGCGTGGTTTGAATCCACGGTGTAATCCGGTTGAAACGACCTTGCTGGCGCACGGAATCCGGGAAACCCGGCCCGTCGTGATTATAAATCGCATCAATCCGTCTTTGAATAAGCTCTGGGGCATAGGCAGCACTATAGATTGCCAGATTTCCTCCCTTGGAATGGCCGCCCAGCCGCAGGTGTCCATTTGTTTTGCCCGCCACCTGCACCAGATAATCCGCCGCTGCCTGCTGTGATGGAACCGGGCAGAGAAACGACATGTTAAAGTCTTCTTTCCATCCTATTACCGTGGCATCAGTTCCGCGGAATGCAATATATGCACTGCCGTCTGCGAACAGGAACGTAACGGCAGAAAACTGTTTTTGCTCTGTAGAATTGGTACGGCTCACAAAATAATTCAGCTGTAAGTCGCGAAAACGCGGACTGGCACAAACAGCGCAAAAAAGAGCCGTATTATCCGGCACATCCCGAACCCCTTGCAGCATGCCATCAAACAATTCTGCATGGTAAAGTCCGGAGAGATAAACGGTCGGCTTTTCTCCATCCACACCGCCCACTGCTCCGTCAAAATGCAGATAAGAAAGCTGTGAAAGAATCAAGCTGTCCACCGCAGAAAACGGCAGCTGGTCAAATGTGCGGAATTCCGTCCGCGCATAGTCGATAATCGACTGCGTTTTCCCCACATCAACGCGCATCCGCTGACTTTCCACGCAGCACCCCTCTTTCCAAAAATCCACAAAAGGCTGACTTGATCGTAACGCAACCATGCAAAACGGTTTAAAAGATCCGTATTATACCAGAGAACGGAAAAACGCCTCGTCCTCCACGGCACCACAAACCGAAACCGAAAGCTTTTCAGGATCAAGCAATTCATACGCCAATGCATCGACCTGTTCTTTCGTAACGGACTGCACCCGTTCAAGCAACTCATCGTCCGAAAGGATTTCTCCTGCCAGTGCTCCTCTGCCAGTATATGCCGCACGGCTCATACTGTTCTCCATACTCATTAGCAGAGAGGACTTGAGTCCTTCCCGCGCACGGGAAAATTCCTGCTGGGTTACACCATGACGCGTATGATTCAGCACCGCGATGGTTTCCTCTGCAGCTTGCCTTGCATCGCCCGGATTCACCGCCGCCTGCACAAACAACAATCCCCCGCCTGCATAAGGAGCACAGTCCGTTCCAATCGAATAGACCAGCCCAAGTTCCTCCCGAATGCGCTGAAACAACCGTGAAGAAGAGCTTGCACCGAGAATCATGTTCAGCATCGACATTGCCCAGCGCTTTTCACTGCGTGCGGCAAGCCCCGGCACACAGAAGCAAAGGTGTGTTTGTTCAATGGGGCGCGGCGTCACAATACAACTGCGGGTGTAGGGTGTTGGCTGTGGCATTGGGAACGGTTCTCCGTCAAGAATTCCGCCAAACCGCTGCTGTGCCTGCCGCAAAAACGCATCACGGTCATAATTTCCGCAAATCGAAATCACCGTTTGTGCCCCGGTGTAATGCTTATGCTGCCATCCCTTTAGCTGCTCCGGCGAAAAGGACGACACCGTCTCTCTGCTGCCCAGAATCGGCATTCCGTATGGAGAATTTTCCCAAACCGCTTCTTCCAGCTGTTCGCCCACAATATCCTCTGGATCGTCGTTGCTCATTCCGATCTCCTCCAGAATCACACCGCGTTCTAATTCGGTATCGTCCGGTGCGATTGCAGGAGAAACCAGCATGTCCGAAAGGATATCAAATCCTTCCGCCACATGCTCTGAAAGAGTGCGTGCGTAAAAGCAGGTATATTCCTTGGTAGTGTATGCATTCATCTGGCCGCCGATGGCATCCATCTGCTCCGCAATTTGTTGTGCCGTGCGGGTGGTGCTGCCTTTGAAGAACATATGCTCCAGAAAGTGAGAGATTCCGCTCACCTGTTTTGTTTCATGCGAAGAACCTGCCGCAATCCAAACACCAAATGAAGCCGTACGCAATGAATTCATCGGCTCCAACCAAATCTGCAGTCCGTTTTCCAGCGAAATCAATTCGCGCGCCATACTGTTAACCAATCCTTTCCTCGGGCCGCAGCCATATTGCCCTTTTGTGCCATCGTGTCAGACGCTTTAAAAAAGTCACACAAACATTTTCTCATGCTTGTGTGACTTCTTTGTTAAGATAAGTTTAATAAACGTTGCAACGCAGCGATCTTCTCACTTCAACTCAGTCGTTGTTGCGATCATTGCGGTCGTTGCGGTGGAATCCGCCTCCGCGGCGTTCCGGACGCGGTCCGCTGGGACGGTGGGGAACATCGGAAATCGTATTTTCCGGCACAAGGCCTTCGACCTCGATCAATGCATCACGGCGGGAGAGATTCAGACGGCCTTTTTCATCAATCTCGAGCACCTTGACGATGACTTCATCGCCAACATTGACCACATCGGTTACCTTCTCGGTGCGCTTAACATCCAGACGGGAAATGTGAACCAGACCTTCCTTGCCGGGAGCAATTTCCACAAATGCGCCAAAGTCCATGATGCGTGTAACCTTGCCCTTATAAATCGCGCCGGGCTCCGGGTCATTGACAATGGTCTCAATAATCGTGATAGCACGGCGGCAGTCTTCCAGGCTGATTGCCGAAACAAAGACCGAACCGGTTTCCTCAATATCAATTTTAACATTGCACTCTGCGCAGATCTTCTGAATAACCTTGCCGCCGGTGCCGATAACTTCACGAATCTTGTCCACCGGAATCGAGAGAGAAAGCATCTTCGGTGCATAAGCGGAAAGCTCGGTGTGCGGTGCAGGAATTGCTTTGAGCATAACTTCATCGAGAATATAGTTGCGCGCCTTGTGTGTTTTTTCCAGCGCTTCTTTCACCATTTCCGGTGTCAGACCATCAATCTTCAGATCCATCTGGATTGCGGTGATTCCGGTGTGTGTACCGGCAACCTTAAAGTCCATATCGCCGAAGAAATCTTCCAGACCCTGAATATCAACCATCGTCATCCAGCGTTCGCCTTCGGTAATCAAGCCGCAGGAGATACCGGCAACCGGCTCTTTAATCGGCACACCAGCATCCATCAATGCCAGCGTAGATCCGCAGATAGAGCCCTGCGAGGTGGAGCCATTGGAGGAAACAACCTCGGAAACCAGGCGAATTGCATAGGGGAACTCCTCCACAGGGGGAATCACCGGCAACAGTGCGCGCTCGGCAAGTGCGCCATGACCGATTTCACGGCGACCGGGACTACGGACACCGCGTGCCTCGCCAACGGAGTACGGCGGGAAGTTATAGTGGTGCATATAGCGTTTATATTCTTCGCCATCAATGCCATCCAGCTGCTGCTGATCTGCAACCGGGCCAAGGGTTGCAACGGTGAGCACCTGTGTCTGACCGCGGGTGAAAAGACCCGAGCCATGTGCACGCGGAAGCAAACCAACCTCGGCAGCTAACGGGCGGATTTCATCCATTCCGCGACCGTCTACACGCTTCTGATCGTCCAGCAGCCAGCGGCGCACAACGAACTTCTGCGTTTTGTAAAGGCACTCGTCAATCTGAGCTGCCTGATCAGGATAAATAGAATCAAAATGCTCGTGAACCGCATCATAAATCGGCTTCAGGCGGGCATCCCGGACTTTCTTGTCATCGGTATCCAGCGCAACGCGGATATCGTCAATTGCAAATGCTTTCACCGCATCCATCATTTCGTCCGACGGATGTGCAGCCGGATAGGAAAACTTCGGTTTGCCAATGGCAGCCTTGATCTCTTCAATAAAGGAAACCACTTTCTGGTTTGCTTCATGGCCTGCCATGATACCATTGAACATGACTTCATCAGAAACGCCCTGCGCACCGGCTTCAATCATAGCAATACGGGTAGCGGTGGAAGCAACGGTTACTGCCATTTCGCTCTTATCGCGCCGTTCCGCATTGGGGTTAATCACATACTCCCCATCCACATAACCCACAGAAACGCCGCTGATCGGACCATTCCACGGAATATCGGAAATAGAGAGTGCAATCGAAGTACCGATCATTGCGGTGATTTCCGGCGAGCAGTCGGGATCAACGGACATCACGGTGCAAACGACCGCAACGTCATTGCGCATATCCTTGGGGAAAAGCGGACGAATCGGGCGGTCAATTACGCGGGAAACCAGAATCGCTTTGTCAGCTGGGCGGCCTTCTCTGCGCTGGAACGAACCCGGGATTTTTCCCACGGAATACAGTTTCTCTTCAAAATCCACGGAAAGCGGGAAGAAGTCCACACCCTCACGCGGTTTTTCGCTTGCCGTAACCGCAACGTTCACGACGGTATCGCCGTAGCGCACAAATGCGGCTCCGTTTGCAAGCTGAGCAATTTTGCCGGTTTCCACCACGAGCGGACGTCCGGCAAGCTCGGTTTCAAATACCCGATAATTATCAAACATTTTGGAACCTCCGTTTTTTTATTTTCCGGGGAGGCTTCGGGATTAGCAATAAAACCAACGTCCGAACTGTTTCGGGAGCTCGTTTCACTGCTAAGCCACTGCCACACGCCGGAATTGAATTCAAAAGCTGCGGGAGTGTGAAAAAAGCCTAAAAGGCAGGCAACTTGCGTCACCTGCCCTTAAGGAAACAAGATTATTTGCGGATGCCCAGTCTGGCAATCAGGGCGCGATAACGCTCAATGTCAATCTTCATGAGGTAATTGAGCAGGTTGCGGCGCTGACCGATCATCTTAAACAGACCGTGACGGGAATGATGGTCCTTCTTGTGGACTCTCAGGTGATCCGTAAGGTCGTTGATGCGCTTGGTCAGGATGGCAATCTGAACTTCCGGAGAACCGGTGTCGCCTTCATGAGTGGCATACTCTTTGATAATCGCTGTTTTTTCTTCTGGCAGCATTGGGTTTGCACCTCTTTCAAAATATTCCTCAGTTCCAGTAGCAGGCAGGTGTAATTCCCCGAAAACGGGGCTTGACCCTGCAACCGAAACAGGGTTTTGCAAAACGCGCTTGTCCTTTTTCCAACGGGGGGTAAATTCCCACCACTGTTATACAAGGAACTCTTGCATAAACGTTTCGCTATTTCAGTATATCACAGAAAATTTGCAATGTAAAGCGGAATTTTCTCTGTTTTTTCCGTTTAAAAGTTTTGATAATTTCTCATACAGCCGGGTAAAATCTGTGCGGATTCCGCTGCATCCGAATAAATCTGTTTTTTGAGCTCTTCCAGTGAATTGAACTTTTGTTCGGGGCGCAAAAATTTCATCAAATAAACCGGAACTTCTTTTCCGTACAGATTTCCGGAAAAATCGGCGATGTAGGTTTCCGCCAGCGGCGCTTCAGCACCGACAGTTGGCTTGACCCCAACATTGGTAACGGCATGCAGGCACTTTCCATCCACCACGGCACAGGATGCATAAACCCCAAATTTAGGAAGCACAAAACCGGACGGAAACGGCTGATTGATGGTGGGTGTGCCGAGCAACCTGCCCAGCTGTCTGCCATGCACCACCGGAAAATCAATTGAAAACGGTCTGCCAAGCATTCGCGCTGCGTCCTCCATGTTGCCCGTCATCACCGCCACACGAATGCGCGATGAACTGACCGGCTGCTCTTCCTGCAGCACCGCCGGCAAAACAATCACTTCGGCACCGCATTCTGCTCCAAGCTTCTGCATCAAAGCAGCATCGCCTGTTCCGCCACGGCCGAATCGGTAATTGTATCCGCAGCAGATTCTTTTTGCCCGCAGCGTTTGGCAAAGCACACTGCGTACAAAATCTTCCAGGGGGATGTCACGCACGGAATCAAAATCCACTCGCCACAACAAAGAAAAGCCCATTTGCGCAAACAGCTCTTCCCGTTGCCGGGAGCTCATCAGTTCCGGTACTGCTTTTACCGTGGTCATCTCATCTTCACGGGAGCCAAACGTAAACACCGCAGGCGAAAGACCTTCGGCTTCTCCCTTCAGTGCTTCTTGCAGCACTGCACGATGACCGATGTGCAGTCCGTCAAAGCATCCAAGCGCAATTGATGTATCTGCCGGCGCCGCGCAAAGTGAAGAAATTGTCTGCATATCGGTCTCCCTTCCTTGATACTACAAAACGATGGGTTTAATCAGACTATATTTGTGAATTGGGGATAAAAATCTTTTTGATTCCGACACATTGGCGCGCTGCCTGAAAAACACCCAGCCCCAGAAAGATGCCCTGCGCGGAAAAGATGCGCAGCAACTGTCCGTCCGCGGTGCTGCTCTGCAAACCAACCCGGTCGGCAGCCAACGCACCGCCGTTTGCAAAGCGGGTCGTCTGCGCCGGTGTCACCTGCAGGGCAGGGTAAATTTCAAAAAGAGACTCCACCGGACGCAGCAGGTTTTCAATCTCCTCTGCCGGCATCTCCCGCACCGTTTGCAGCGCAACGGCATCCTCTTCGGAAAATCCACACGCTGCTGTCCGCCGCAGAGAACTCATGGCAGCCCCGCAGCCGAGTGCCTCCCCGATATCTGCAATCAACGTGCGGATATACGTTCCCTTAGAACAGCGCACAAAAAGCGTTCCGATACCGTTTTCTGCATCAAACGCTTCCACCGTCAGCGCTTCAATGGTAACCGGGCGTGACGGACGCTCCACCGTGATTCCCTTGCGTGCCAAATCGTACAGCCGCACGCCATCCTTTTTCACCGCGGAATACATCGGGGGAACCTGCAGAATATCTCCCCGCAGAGGAAGACACGCCTGTTCCAATTCTTCTGCGGAAACACAAAACGGTCGCCGCAAAAGCACGGCGCCCGTTGTATCCTGCGTATCGGTGGAAATGCCAAGCACGAACGAAGCACGGTATGCCTTACTGCTTTCCGGCAAAAGGTCGGCAGCACGGGTGGCGGATTCCACCAACACCGGCAAAACACCTGTTGCCATCGGGTCGAGTGTCCCCGTGTGTCCCAGCTTTTTTGTGTTCATCGGTCTGCGCAGCGAGGCCAGCACATCGAATGACGTAAAATCCTGCGGCTTATCCAATATCAGCACACCGCTTTTCATATAACCAGCCCTTTCCGTGCGCGGAACTTATTTTAATGGTATTAAACGGCTTGTCCTGTCAGGAAAAGCTCCACGATTTCAAGCAAGGTAAGCTTCACTTCGGCAAGCTCTCCCTGCAGCATACACCCGGAGGCCTGCGGATGACCGCCGCCGCCGAGTCTGCCGCAAAGGTGCGACGCGTTGACATGAACACCGGTCCGCACCGAAATTTTGTAAACACCCGGTGCTTTTTCACGCAGCGTCAGCCCCACGCGCACCCCTTCCACATTGCGCGGCAGCGGAGCCAATCCTTCCAGATCCCCTTCGGTTGCACCGGACTTCTCAATCATATCCAGTGATATGACAATCATGGCACATTTTCCGTCAAATGCATATTCCATCTGGTCGAGCGCCATCCGTTCCAACTCCATGCGGGAACGTGTTTTGATTTCAAACATCTGGCGATTGATCTCCGCCGCTTCTGCTCCGGCTTCCATCAGCGCAGCAGCTATCCGCATCGTGCGCGGCGTTGTGTTGGAGTAACGAAAGCAGCCGGTGTCGGTGGAAATGCCCGTGAACAGACACTGCGCAATCTCTTTTGTTACGGGGACCTTCAGCAGCTCTAAAACCTGGTAAATAATCTCACAAGTAGCTGCCGCGGAAGAATCCAGATAGAGCTGCGCGGCATATTGCGTGTTGGAGCCGTGATGGTCGATGCAAAGATCCACCTGGGGGAAGGCTTCATCCAATGCCTTGCCCAGCAATTTGCGATCTGCAATATCCACGGCAACGATGTACGCCGGCGCAAAGTCCGGCGCCGGAATGCAGGAGAGCATATAGTCATATTTTTCAGGGATCGAATCGGAACAGGCATAGCGAACGTGTTTGCCAAGGGCTGCAAGCCCAAGGCAAAGCGCTCCTGCCGAGCCCAGTGTATCACCGTCCGGAGACTGATGGCTCAAGATCAAAATCCGGTCGTGCGCAACCAGCTGCGCAGCCGCTTCATCCAGCGTGATTTTCATGAATGGTTCCCGTTCCCTTCGTCCATGTCGGTATCTTTTTCCTCTGCTTCTGCGGGAGCGTCATTTTTCAGTTCCAGCAGTTTGCGGGAAATTTCGGCGCTGTATTCAATCGAATCTGTCGCCGTAAAGATCAGTTTGGGAACATGGCGCAGCGTCAGGCGATGCCCCAACTCTGTGCGCATAAACCCTGCAGCGGAATCCAGCCCGCGCACTGCTTCCTTTGCGCGCTCCAGCCCTTCCATCGCACTGACATACACCTTGCAGAAAGAAAAATCGTTTGTAACCTCCACGCGCACAATGCTCAGGAACACTCCCTGCACACGCGGATCCTTCAGAGTTCGCAAAATATCGGTCAGCTCGCGGCGGATGTCCTCCGTACTGCGCTGCAGCTTGTGACTGGCCATGGGCTTTTCCTCCTTTCCTGCGAGGAACTTAGTCCTCGCGGTATTCTTCCATCAAATAGCCTTCGAAAATGTCGCCTTCCTTAAGGTCATTAAAGCGTTCCAGACCGATGCCGCACTCATAGCCCTGCGCAACTTCCTTCACGTCATCCTTGAACCGGCGCAGAGAGGCAATCTTATCATCTGCCACCACAATGCCGTCGCGCACGATGCGAATCTGAGCGGCACGGGTAATCTTTCCGTCCAAAATATAGCAACCGGCGATTACGCCGACATTGGAAACCTTGTAAACCTGACGGCATTCGGCACGTCCCAGCGTAACCTCGCGGAATTTCGGCGCCAGCATGCCTCTCATTGCAGACTGAATCTCTTCAATGCAATCGTAAATAATCCGGTAAAGACGCATGTCAACACCGTCGCGCTTGGCATTTTCCGCAGCGACCGGATCCGGACGCACATTAAATCCAACGATGATGGCATTGGATGCGGCAGCAAGCATAACGTCAGATTCACTGACGGCACCAACCGCGCCGTGAATGACATTGACGCGCACCTCGTCATTGGTCAGCTTTTCGAGCGACTGGCGAACTGCTTCCACAGAGCCCTGCACGTCTGCTTTGACAATGACCTTCAGTTCCTTGACCTCGCCCTGCTGCATCTGATCAAACAGATTATCCAGCGTAATCTTGGTCTGCGCGTTGAACTGCTCTTCCTTCTGCTCATTCTTGCGCTGCTCCACCAGCTCACGGGCAAGGCGCTCGTCGGAAACAACATTGAAAATATCGCCGCCGGTCGGAACATCGTCCAGACCGATGATTTCCACCGGAACAGACGGTCCGGCGCTTTCCACCTTGTTGCCAAGGTGATCGGTCATTGCGCGCACACGGCCAACCGAAGTACCCGCAACAATAATATCCCCGGAATGGAGCGTTCCATTCTGAACAAGCACGGTTGCGATCGGTCCCTTGCCGCGGTCAAGACGTGCTTCAATAACCGTACCCTTTGCAGCGCGGTCGGGATTCGCTTTCAGTTCCTTCATATCGGCAATCAGTGTAATCATTTCCAGCAAATCGTTGATGCCCTGCTTGGTTACAGCCGAAACCGGCATGCAGGGCACGTCGCCGCCCCATTCTTCCGGAACCAGTTCATATTCGGTCAGCTGCTGCTTCACCTGATCGGGGTTGGCGGCAGGTTTATCCATTTTATTGATTGCGACAATAATCGAAACACCGGCAGCCTTTGCATGATTGATTGCTTCAACCGTCTGCGGCATAATACCGTCATCCGCTGCAACAACCAGCACGGCAATATCGGTGACCTGTGCACCGCGGGCGCGCATGGTGGTAAACGCAGCATGGCCGGGAGTATCCAGGAAGGTGATGTCGCGGTCATTGATATTCACACGGTAAGCACCAATGTGCTGCGTAATGCCGCCTGCTTCGGAAGCGGTAACATTCGCATGGCGGATTGCATCGAGCAGAGAGGTCTTGCCGTGGTCAACGTGACCCATGACAACCACAACCGGAGCGCGCGTAACCAGGTTTGCGTCATCGTCTTCGCTGTCGTCAATAATACGATCCTCAATGGTGACAACCACTTCTTTTTCTGCGCGGGCATTGAACTCCAATGCAACCAGTGCAGCGGTATCAAAATCAACCGTGTCGTTCACAGCAGCAAACACACCGGCAGCCATCAGCTTTTTGATGACCTCGGCAGAGGTTGCCTTCAGGCGCAGTGCAAGCTCTCCAACCGTGATTTCCTCCGGCAGCGTAATGTTCATTGGCTTTTTCTGGCGTTCCAGCTGAATGCGGCGCATCCGCTCGGCTTCTGTTTCGCGGCGGGCATTGCGGGGCTTGCCGCGCTCCTGACGGGAACGCTGATTGAGCTTTTGCTTGTTAACGGTGTTATCCGTCTTCACCTTTTCACTGGCCAGGCGGTCATATTTTTCATTGTATTTATCAATATTGACGTTCGTGGTACGGGTATCAACAATGCGAACCGCCGGCTTTTTCACTCCGTTATCGCCGTTCTGCTGGGCATTGTTCTGTGCAGGACTCTGGTTCTGCTGGGCAGGGCGATTCTGCGGCGCAGGACGGTTCTGCTGATTTTGTGCCTTTGGCGCATTGGAATTGTTCGCATTTCTCTGATTATTTGCCGGTCTTTGCTGATTCTGCTGCTGATTCTGCTGCTGTCTCGCCGGCTTATTTTCCTGCTTTGCGGCAGGAGCTGCCTGTGGAGCGGGAGCAGTTTTGTCGGCAGGAGCGGGCTGTGCGGCTGGGACAGCCTCTGCAACCGGTGCAGCGGGCTGCTGTGCAGGGGCTTGCTCTGTTGCCGGTGCAGCTTCTGTTGTGCCACGGCGCGCCAGATACTCCTCCAGGCTCGGAACCTCACGATCCTTGGTGAAGGTTTCAAAGATAACGTTGAGTTCATCTTCCTCCAACGCTGTCATCGGTTTTTTGGTTACGCCGAATTTCTCGGCAATGAGATTGATTATGTCTTTATTCGGAACATTCAGGTCCTTCGCGACCTCATTGATGCGGTATTTAATCATCATATTATTGACCATCCCTTTCGCAGAATCCATTGGCAGCAAGCGTACGCGCTTTTTTTTCAAATCCGGCATCTTCCAATGCCACCACTCCGGTTGGGCCGCAGCCGATGCAGGCGCCAAGTTCCTGCATTGCAACGGTCAACTCAAAAACCTGCGCGTTGTTTTCTTCCGCAATTCTGCGGATGTTACGCCGAGTACGTTCGGCTGCGTCTGGCGCGAGGAAGAACGCACGGGATTTTCCCCGGGAAACAGCGGTGACTGCCGCGTCAAATCCCTGAGCAATTTTCCCGCAGCGCCGTGCCATGCCGAACAAAGAAAGCAACGGATCATTTTTTTGCACCGATTTCCGCCTCCATTCGTTCAAAAACCTCGTCTGGAATCTTGCAGCTGAACGCGCGTTCCAGTTTGCGCGCTTTGCGGGCAGCTTTCAGGCATTCCGCATCGTTGCACACATAGGCGCCGCGTCCCGGCTTTTTTCCAACCGGATCGAGCGAGATTGCGCCCGGCTCCAGAACCTCGCCGTTTTCACCGAGCCGGTCCGGGGCTTTTACCACACGCACAAGCTCTTTTTTCGGCTTCATCTGGCCGCATCCCGTGCACATACGCATCGGGATCTTTTTTTGCTGCATACTGCATTACCTGCCTTTCTAAAACTGCCCTGCGGATGTATCTGATCGGCGATTACCCAAAATTACTCCTGAGTTTCTTCGCCGTAAAAACCGCTTTCCGGGCGGATATCAATCTTCCAGCCGGTCAGCTTTGCAGCAAGACGCGCATTCTGACCACGATTACCGATTGCAAGGGAAAGCTGACTGTCCGGTACGGAAACATGGCATGCACGGCTGCCGTCCGGCTCGAGGGTAACATTGAGCACGGTTGCAGGGGAAAGCGCTGCCGAAATAAATTTCGCAGCATCCTCGCTGTATTCAACGATATCGATTTTCTCTCCGCCAAGTTCCTCCACGATCTGACCGACACGGGCACCACGCGGGCCGATGCATGCTCCAACGGCATCCACATTCGGATCCTTGCTGAAGACTGCCAGCTTTGTGCGGGAACCGGCTTCACGGGAAACCGCTTTAATTTCTACCGTACCGTCATAAATTTCCGGCACCTCGGTTTCAAACAAACGCTTGACCAAGCCGGGATGTGTGCGGGAAATCATCGCACGCGGACCCTTTTCGGTATCCTTGACATCGACAACGTAAACCTTGATATGGTCGCCTTCCTTGAGGGATTCGGCACCCACCTGCTCGGTTTTGGGCAAAACTGCCTCTGCCTTACCGATGGTGAGGCTGGCGGCTCCGGTGCGGGGATCAATGCGCTCCACCACTGCGGAAACAAGCTCCTGGTTGCGGTTTTGGAACTCCTGCATCACCTGACCGCGTTCCACCTCACGGATGCCCTGACGAATGACGTGTTTAGCTGCCTGCGCGCCGATACGTCCAAACTGCTTGGTTTCCAGTTTGATGGACACCTTATCGCCAACACCGGCAGTGGGGTCAATTTTGCGGGCTTCGGCAAGAAAAATTTCACGATCGGGATCAATCGACTCGCCTTCCGGCAAAACGTCATCCACAACCTCTTTGCGCAAAAAGACCTCAAACTTGTTTTTGTGCGGATCCATGTTTACCACACAGTCGTCATTGCCATTGTAGCTGCGCTTAACGGCGACGACAATTGCAGAGGAAATTTTTTCAAACATGAACTCCATCGGAATTCCTTTTTCCTTTTCGAGCAAACGGAGTGCCTCAAAAAACTCGGCATTGTCATTGCTGATCTTCTGATCTTCTTTCTTACGCATTTTTCGGATCATCCTTTCAAAACTATATCAACTGTATCGAAGTATTTGATGAACAAACAAAGCAGCTTCATCGAAGACTCTTGCTTAAAAATCATCCAGCTTAACCCATGCCGCATCTTTCACCGCAACCCTGCGTTCGGCATCGTCTTCACCCAGAAGAATGATTTCATCCTCTTCCAGACCGCCAAGGGTTGCACGCAGCTCGCGTTCGCCGTTTTCATCCGGTCGAATCAGCTTCACCACCACCGGCTGCCCTGTCATCTGCGCAAAATGTTCCGGTCTCACCAGCTCGCGCTCCACACCGGGGGAGGAAACCTCCAGGCAGTACGCCTGACGAATCGGGTCGGCATCATCCAGCGGCTGATCGATTGCACGGCTCATCGCCTCACAATCTTCAATGGAAACGCCGTCTTGCTTATCAATGAAAATGCGCAGAAACCAATCGGCACCCTCTTTTACAAAACGGACATCCCACAGGGAAAGTCCCAAAGACTCTGCAATCGGCTGCGCAATCTGCCACACGACAGAAACAGTATTTCCTTTTTCCTTGTTTGCCATACTTTTCATTATTATGACCATTCCTTTCCGCCGAGGCACAAGCCTTGCTATCGTTTTTGCTTGCCCAGATCGTGCTGCGCAAACCGCAAAGCTTCTCTGTTTTATATAACCGGCTTTTTATTTATGATATGCCCGCGATGACCGCCTGAATACCATCTTGGTCAGCAGGAAAAAGGCTTTCGCCTGCCAACAAATAAACAAAAGAGCGGGTCACCCCACTCTTTCATTCTTTACTATTCATCTTCTGTTATTTAGTATATCACGCCGCATAAGAAAATGCAACAGCGAAATCTACCAACAAATGTGATTGTGGTGCGAAATTTTGCGGATATTTTTTCAATACCGCCAATTATTCCTCTTCCATCAGCTTCCCGAGAAACGCAGCGGCTGTCTGCGCAAGCTTTTGTTCAGTTTCCCCGGGAAGGGCACCACTGTCCCCGTTCATCAACACAACTGCTCCAAAAACATCTCCTCCGGCCACAATCGGCATCACTGCTGCTGCGGTTCGGTCAAGGCCCTCCACCGGCAGAACTGCAGCGCCTTCGCCCTGCTTGGCAAAATAGCTGCGCCGATTCTCAATCATTTCCTCCAAAGCGGAAGAAATGCGGCGTTCCAAATATTCCTTACGGGAAACACCTGCCGCGGCAATAATGTGGTCACGGTCGCAAACAAGACAGGGCAGTCCCGCGGTTTTTGCGAGCACGTCCGTATATTGGGCTGCCATGGGGGACATTTCTCCCACCGGCGAATACTTTTTAAAAATGACACCGCCCTCGCTGTCCGTAAAAATTTCCAGCGGATCCCCTTCCCGAATACGCAGGGTACGGCGGATTTCTTTTGGAATTACAACGCGACCAAGGTCATCAATGCGGCGAACAATTCCGGTTGCTTTCATATCTTGAATTCTCCTTTTTTTAAAAACAGAATGATTTGCCTTGTTATTGTTTGCATCCCAAGGGGAAATATACCGAAATTTTTTCAGATAATTGGGTGTATAATTTCCGCAAAATTTCAGTTTTTTGCTCCTCGAAGCGGTCATCAAATTGGAATTACAATATTGATTCCTCATCAGTTTGCGCTTTTTAGCTTCTATTTATGCAAATTTTTCCCGTACAAACAGTAGCTTTGCCAATAAATTTTAATACCGGCAACCGGTGTTTTTTTATTTGTCAAAAAAATTTGCTTTTTTTTAGTATTTAAAGCAGTTGAAGCAGTTTTTTTTGCATGATATAATATTTTTTATGCACATTCGTGCAATTTTGAAAAAGGTTATTCCATGAAAGGGGCATTTTTCTTGGAAATTATTGATTTGACCGGAGAAATTAAGACGGGAATGTGGCATTATGAAGCGCCGTTTCCTGAATTTTCGCTGCAACCCCTGCCCGAGGTTCCCTGGGTCAAAGGGCGCGTTTACTGTGAAATTTTTCAAGGTTTGAATTCTCAGACCGGGACGTATCTGGAAACACCTGCACACTACTTTGGCAACGATAACTGCTACTTGCTTGCAGATGTTCCCGTAAAAAATCTGGTGAACCTTGCCTGCCGTGTGCTGATGCTGCCGGAGAATGCTTTTGCCGGCTCACAGCGGACACCCGTTACACTCCCGATGCTCTTATCTGCTGCTGCGGGAAACCAGCCTTTGCCGGGCGAAGCATTGCTGATCGGCACGGGCTGGGGAAAAAACTGGGACACTGCGGACTACCTTTCTCGCTCACCGTATTTTACCCGCGAGGCAATGGATTGGCTGATTGCACAAAAGCCCTTCTTGCTTGGCAGCGATATTCCCCGGTGGGAAAGCTTTGAGCACCCACAGGGTTTTTTTGAATCGTTTTACCGTGCAAATATTTTAATGCTTGCACCATGTGTCAATCTGGAACAGGCGGGCAGCGGTTTCTTCCGTCTGACTGCGCTGCCGCTGCATATTCCCGGAACCAGCTGCGCTCCGTGCCGTGCGGTTTTGTGCCGGGAAAATTAATGGATACCACTGTCGATTTAATGAAAGAAGGTTATTGGAATGAAAACTGTATCCCGCGAAGATATTTTGTTCAGTCTTCAGCTGATGGGCATCCAAAAAGGTGATGTTCTGCTGGTACACAGCGCGCTCAGCAGCATCGGCTATGTGGAAGGCGGCGCCGACAGCGTCATCGACGCGCTGTGCGAGGCAGTCGGTGAGGAGGGCACAATTGTAATGTCCACTCTGACCGGATGGTTTCACCCGTTTGACGCAGCCACCTCTCCTTCGGCAGTGGGCGGAATCTCCGAGGTGTTCCGCCGCCGTCCCGGTGTTCTGCGCAGTCTGCATCCGGTGCATTCTGTTGCTGCGTTCGGCAAACACGCCGCCGAAATCACCGCAGGGCATGAGGACTGTCCCACAGGATGCGGCGAAGGCACTCCGTACTTAAAACTCCGTGAACTTGGCGGCAAGGCAATGCTTCTTGGGGTGGACATGGATCGAAATACGATCATGCATTCGCTGGAAGAGCTGATTGACGCAAAGTACCTGCGCACGCTGGATATTTGCGCACCGACTTACCTTCCCGGCGAGGAAAAATTTACGCTCAAAAAATTCCCACCGGGTCACCGCGATTTTCTGAATATTACGCCGGTTCTTCGGCGTGCCGACGCGATGGTGGAAGGCGTGATCGGATCGGCGTGTGTAAAGGTTGTGGATATTCCCAAGCTGTTCGATATCGCTCTTCCGATGCTGCGGAAAAATCCCCTCTTCTTTATGTGTGAAAACGAGCACTGTAATTCCTGCCACTGGTCGCGTCTGCTGTATTCCGGTGAAGAAATCGATCTTTCGCGCTATGAACAGAACCATTGTGATGACAAAACGTGCGAAATTTGCGTAATTTAAGGAGGTTCCCGCCATGTATCAACTCAGCTGTGACATTTCATGTTTTGCGGCAGAAAACCTGCAACAGGGACTTGCCGTTGCCGATACCCTGCGCATCAATCATATCGAACTCGCCAACTTTGGCGGAAAACCGCTGGAGCAATGCTCTGGCAGTGAAGTGGAGGACATCCGCTCTGCTCTGATTGACAGCAACAAAACAATTGTCCTGCTTTCCACCGATCTTTGCGTTACCGATTCCGCCGCATTTAATGAGCTCTTTCGCCGGGCACATCTGCTCAATGTCAAAAATGTCCGCATCCCGCTTGACGATCAACCCTCCGCACCGGATTCCGCGGCACTTGCTCAGGTGTTGAAAATGGCATCGGCATGGAACATTGGCATCGTGTTTGAAAATGAACGCAACTCCTTTTTTCACGATGACAAAACGATGACTGAATTTTTGTTTCCACTGCCGGAATGCGCCGGTGTGATTTATAATCCTGCCGAATTTGTGGCACTGTCGCATCATCCGTTTTTCCACATGTTTTACGCAAGCAAGCTCAAAAACCGCATCCGTTTTCTTCGCCTGAATGATTCCCTTTACAGCACCGGAGAAACCACCCGACTTGCGGGCGGCAATGCTGAAATCAAAGAGCTGATCTCCATTCTGCTTTCCCGCAGCTTTGACGGTTACTTTTCCGTCACGCCATACCGCAGCCATTCGGCAGAAGCAATGGCGCAAACGCTTGCCGAATACCGCATGCTGCTGAAAAATATGTGAGGAAACCCTTCTGCAAAAATCCCCGACCAGCCCTCCTGATATGTACCCCCCAACACTGGGTATCCAGTATTAGGGGTACATATCAGCTAATTCAGAGGCTGATCGGGGATTTCTTATTTGTTTTCAAACAGGAGCCGTTCCGCTTGTGAAAAATTACGGACTGCAAAATCGGCTTCGGAACAAATATTCTGCCAGTCCTGTTTGGACGACTCATCAAATACACCGCAAACAGAAAATCCTGCTTGTTTTGCGCTGCGCACACCCGCGAGAATATCCTCAAACACAATGCAGTTTTGCGGTATCACGCCAATTCTTTCCGCTGCAAGCAGATAAACATCCGGAGAACCCTTGCCGCGTGTCACCTCATTGCAGCAGGCAAATGCCGAAAAGCAGTCTGCCAGTCTCAATCTGCGCAAGGCAGGCAGAAACAGCTCTTCCGCCAACGCCGTAGCCGCCGCAATTTTGACACTGCACGCAAACAGACGTTTCACCAATTCTTCTGCACCCGGTTTGAGCTGCACAGTGTGGTGATATGCCTCCCGGCACATTCCGTTCCATTCTTTCATGAGCATCTCCGGCGTATCGGCAAAGCCATATCGCCGGATGGTATATTCCGCAGCGGAACGCGAATCGAGTGCCGTGATCTCCTCGGGATAATCCGGTGTCATTTCGATGCCGCGTTTCCCCAAAAAATCAACGTCAATCTTCCTCCAAATCCCCATCGAATCCAACAGCGTTCCATCCAGATCAAAAATTGCACCGTGCAGGTTTTCCACATTTTCACGTTCCTTTGTTGAAAAGTCTTTTTCATCTAATTTAATTTGTTTATTTTACCGCCACACGCATCCGGTAGCAAAAATCCACTGAAAATGTACGGGAACCAAAAATCAGCTTCATCGTGCTGCGAAACAAACTCAATTCCCTTTCTATGCTTTGCGGGTGAAGCTTGAGAATTGTCTGCAAACTTCCTTGACTTAACAGCAATTCAATCAGTCGGTCTGCAGTACAGTCTTCCGTATTTGCAAATGTAATTTCACGACAATACCGAAAAAATCCGCTTGCCTTCAAATTTGCAAGGTGACGTTCCTTGGGGTATCTTACAAAAGAGTCCCGCAGATCGGGCATATCCTTCTCCAATTGGCATATTCTTTCGTAAAGTTCCATATATGCCTGCTCCGCCCGCCATTCTGTTACCGGCGGCCAATCACAATCAATCGTGGCAAACACGCCACCCGATTTGAGAATGCGTTCTACCTCCTGCAAGGTACTTTTTGGCTCCATCCAATGAAACGACTGCGAGCAGGTTACCGCATCCGCACATTCCGCTTCCAGGCCGGTGTCATTGCCAAAACCGTGACAAAATGAAACGCCGTCACATTCCCTTTGCTTGGCCACCATAAGCATATCGTCGCTCGGCTCAATACCGATTACGTGAACACCGCGATTTTTCCACACCTGTGTTGAAAGACCGGTTCCGCTGCCGAGATCAACTACCGTTCGGGGTTTTCTGCCAAGGTATTTTTCAATAACCGCAACCGGGTATTCGGGCACGGCGGGTCTTGCCTGGTCATAAATCCGGGCAAAACCCGTAAAACGATCTGCATTCTTTTGCAAAGTTTCCATTTGCATCAAAATTCCCCCATGCAATTCTTGCCGCAATATGCAAGCATGTGTCTGCTTAGTTTCGCGTCACAAAATATGCGCAGTCACCGCAAAGAATCCGCTCACCGCCCTCGGCAGCAAAATGTCCCTCAATTATTTTCCCCGTGGAAAGAAAAAGCTTGCCCTCTCCATTTGGCACGCCATTGTAAAAGCCTCCGGCATAGCAATGGTCGGAAAAGAGCAGCGTTCCCTTTCCCTGGGGTTTTCCTCCGCACCAATAGCCGGAGTATCTTCCTCCCGCAAACGGAACCTCTACCACGCAATGCAGCTGCGGATTTGCGAGCGATTCATAGGTAGAGCCGCGCAGTTCTTCGGGGCAAGGCAGTTCTTCGAGCGGCTGCACAATCACCTGAACCGGCTGCACCAGTTTTCCTTCACTGAAAATTCCCTGTTCCTCGCATTCGCAGTTTTGTCCGAGCAGGCGACCCATTCCGCTGCGCTTTCCGCAATAAACCGCCCCGATATATTCCGGCTCGCCGTTTGCACCGTATTCGAGCATATAAACCGGCTCACCGTTTTTGCAAACAACCTCCCGCTGCAATACGCCGCCGCCGTATTCATTGCCGCGTCCGCTGCGCACACCGTTTTCAAAACAACCTGCAAACACCGGCTCTCCGTCATGGTATTCAACGCCGCAGCCGCTGCGCACACCGTTTTCCCACTGACCAAAATAGAACGGCTTTCCCTGCCGGAACGAAGCACCCACTCCGCTGCGCATTCCATCAGAAAATGCGCCTACATAGACCGTGACCCCGTTTTCCATCTGCTTGCCGTTGCCGTCAAACCGATCATGAGAAAAATCGCCCTCGTAAACTGCTTCGCCGTTTTCAAACAAAGTACCGCGTCCGTGTCTCATCGTACCGGAAAATGCACCGCGATAAACCATGGAACCGGCTGCATTAAACTCCACGGCGGTACCGGTCAGCTCTCCCTGTTTAAATCTTCCGTCAATGCGCCCGCCGGAAATCAGAAACAAAGAACCTTCTCCGCATCGAACGCCGTTTTTCCATTCGCCCTCGTAAACCTTTACTCCATCCGCATCGTATTCCGTTGCAAATCCGGTGAGCTCATCACCGTCAAAGTTGCCAACCAGCCGATTGCCGTCCTTTTTCGTCATCACACCGGAGCCGCAGCGTTGATTGTTGCTCCAGTTGCCGGAATATACCGGTTTTCCTTGTTCAAACTCCGTGCCAAAGCCGTCACGTTTTCCGGATTTCCATTCTCCCTCGTAAACCGGCATTCCGTCTGCATCCTGTTCCAGTCCTCTGCCGTGCGGCTGATTCTGCTGCCACATGCCAAGGTAACGGTGACCCGCTTCACCCCATTTTGCAACGCCAAAGCCGCTGCGCTGTTCCCCGCTCATTTGCCCTGCAAAAATCAAACCGCCATCTGCACCAAAAATGCAGTTTGGTCCCTCGGGCATTTCCGGGTTCTGAGAGGCGCTGTCCTCAAACCGGACGCGTATGGTTCCATCCTCACTCTGGCTGGTCATGACACCGCAGCGACCTCCGTAGAGCCAAACACCGGCAAAGGCACTCTTCATATCCAGGTCGGCACTGACGCCAAATCCATCGCGTTCCTCTGCACGTACTCCTCCTGCGTAAACTCTGGTACCATCACGGTTAAATTCCAGCAGAGCGGAATACTCCTGTCCCTCAAAAATTCTGCGCTCAAACTCAGGCTGCTGCACCCGAACTTCTGGTTTCTCCGGTTCTTTTTGGGAATCCGGCGGTGTATCGGCAAAAAGCTCTTCTAAAGAAGGCAGAGGCTCCTGTGCTTCCATAATTTTTTGACTTGGTTGAGCGGCATTTTGCTCTGCGTCAGAAAACAATTCCTCCAGCGTGGGCAGGTCAACCTTCTGCGTAATTCCATGGCAAATCGCATCGGATGGCGTTAGCGGTTCGTGCACCCCACATTCCGCATCCTGTGTCACCTCGCCAAATATTTCATCAAACAGCTTGTCCTTTCGCTCACCTGCATCGGGCTCTGTTTTTTCCTGCGGTTCATCATCTGCACGGAGCTTTGCCGCAACAAACGTGGCATGTACCGGAAATCTTGCCGCACAGCGGTTTGCCTGTTCCGCCAACCGCTCTTCATAATAACAATAGGCGCTGTTTTGTGTAAACGCCACAGCCTGCGGCAGTCCGCATTCGCGCATGACTGCCTGCAGCACCTCTTTGTTATCCCACAGCACGGACGGGCACGCAACCAACCGCAGGTTTCGCACGGAGCGATCCTCTGTAATCACCTGCTGGGCAATCAAGGTTCCGTCACCGCCGGGCTGTGCATGAGTGGCCATTCTTCCGTCGCGGTACTCCGTGATTCCAAGCCAGGTGTCAATTGCGGAATAGAGTTCTTCGCGCACAATCAGCCCTTTTTCGTCCAACGTAAGCACCACATAGCTCCCGTCCTTGCGGCAGACAAGCTTTTGCACCGCGCGCCTGCCCTCCCGCACAATCCATACCGGCTTTTTATTATTAAACCGGTACTGACAAGCGCGGCGAACCCCATTTATATCATATTCCGTGCGCTGAACGCGGTTTTCGTCTTCCTCCATTTTTGAAAAAAACGCACGACGGGCATCCAGAAACAATGCATCCTCGTGCGGCAGCTCTCCCCCGGAAAAAAAACGAAGAAAAATAATCTTATCCTGCACTTCGGAGTCCCCTCTCTTTCCTGTTGCACTCATATTATCATAATGATATAATAATTTAAATATTTTTGCAATAAAACTACTGGATTCGTGACACAATTTTCACGTGCAGCATCACATTCTTTGTCAGGCGGGAAGAAACGCCGGTTTTCCGGCAAACAAGACCGCCGCAATTTGCGGTGCCGCGGAAAGGGATGGTCATATTTATGAAAGCAGAAATTCTCTGCGTCGGGACGGAGCTGCTCCTTGGCGACATCGTAAACACCAATGCACCGGTGATCGCCCAGGGGCTTGCATCTGTGGGAATCAACGTGTTTCACCAGTCTGTTGTGGGTGATAATGATGCACGGTTGAAAGTTGCTTTGCAGGAGGCGTTGTCCCAGTGTGACTGTGTCATCACAACCGGCGGGCTCGGGCCCACCTATGATGACTTAACCAAAGAGACTGCCGCCGAATTGTTTGGCAGAAAGATGGTATTGGATGCACCGTCTCTGGAGCGAATTGAGGCTTTTTTTGCCCGTATCAATCGCCCAATGACCGATAACAACCGCAAGCAGGCAATGATGCCCGAAGGCGCTGTGATTTTACCCAACGAAAACGGCACGGCACCGGGTGTGCTGCTGGAACAGGACGGCAAACGATTGATTCTTTTGCCCGGCCCCCCGCGTGAGATGCGCCCCATGTTCCGCAATCAAGTGCTTCCCATTCTTGCCCAGCTGACCGGAACCACGCTGGTTTCCCGCTCCGTTCACATTTTTGGTGTGGGGGAATCTGCCGTGGAGGATCAGCTGCGTGATCAAATGCTCTCCCTGCATAACCCCACGCTTGCCCCTTACGCAAAGGACGGCGAGGTTCAACTGCGTGTTACCGCATCGGCAGAAAATCAATCTGCGGCCTACGCACTGATTGATCCCGTGGTTGACCGGATTTGCGCACAATTCGGCGACCATGTTTACGGCGTGGATATCGGAGATCTGCAAACTGCTGTGGTGCGTGCGCTCAATAAAAAGCATCTGGTTCTTGCCACTGCAGAAAGCTGCACCGGCGGGTTGATCTCCAAACGCATCACCGAGGTTTCCGGCAGCTCTTCCGTCTTTCATTGCGGCATATGTTCCTATGCAAACGAAATGAAGGAAAGCCTGCTTGGTGTCCGGCACGAAACGCTTGCGGCATACGGGGCTGTCTCGGAACAGACTGCTGCTGAAATGGCAGAAGGGGTAAGAAAACTTTCCGGTGCAGATATTGCCGTTTCCACCACCGGACTTGCCGGCCCCGGCGGCGGCAGTGCTCAAAAGCCGGTTGGTCTGGTCTATGTTGGCGTATCGAGCAAAAAGTTCCGTACGGTCTTGCGCCTGATGCTTGGACGGGGTTATGGTGAAGAACGCGAGTATATTCGTACCGTGGCCGCTTCCAATGCTCTTTTTCTTGCATTGCAGGCGATTCGAAACGCGGATTCCAAATAGATCTGCCTTTTCTGAATAAAAATGATGGAATTTTAAAAATATGCTTGCATTTTCGGAAATGATGTGATAGAATAGTCAAGCACTTAAAAAAGTGCTTATGCGCTCGTAGCTCAGTTGGATAGAGTGCTTGACTACGAATCAAGAGGTCGCGGGTTCGAATCCCTCCGGGCGCGCCAAAAGAGACTTGCATTTTTTGCAAGTCTCTTTTTTTGATACAATCTTGTACAATTGGCAGCGTGCTGATATAATTTAAGAAAACGGTACCCTATTAATGGAAGGTGCATGGTGTAACAATCGAAACACGACAAAGCTTTCACTGCACCCTGACACTATACGCAATGGTAGAACAGAAGATCCTTGGATATTACACATTTTATCTTAGATTAAGGAGAACTTTATGGATCATCCTGCAAACAAATGCCCCTGTAAGCGGGTTAAGTGTGAACGTCATGGAAACTGTGCCGCATGCAAACAGCATCATCACGATTCCGTCAAAAGACCTCTCACTACCTGCGAAAGAATGAAAGCAAAACAACGCAACCCGATAAAAGAAAATAGCATGAATAACCCGCCATCTAAAAACACTTCCGATTAAGACGAATATCAAATAAAAGAGTTATACCAGACCATTTTTATCAACCGTTTCAAGATAAATTCGCATTAAATTCCGTTCCATACTGCAAAAGCAATAGACAATCGGACAAAAGACAACAGAAAAAGTCGGGAACCGGTTTCAAAAGAGCAGTACCATAGAATTACAGAAGATGGTGATTCGTTCGAGAAAATACACGTTCGGCAAGCCGAAACCGACGCCAAAACGGCAGTACGGCAGAAAGGTATGGTCAAAACAATGGGTTGGGTGGAATGTATCGGCAACGCGATTCAATATGTGGAAGAAAACATGACGGAAGAACTAACGATCGATAAAATCGCAAAACAAGCTCTGGTGTCTCCATTCTATTTTCAAAAGGGTTTTTCCATGCTTTGCGGTCTCACCGTCGGAGAATACATCCGTCAGCGCAGGCTTGCTCTTGCCGGCAGCGAGCTTGTTTCCTCAAATCAGAAAATTATTGATATTGCGCTGAAATACGGTTACGATTCTCCCGATAGCTTCACAAAGGCCTTTACCCGCTTTCACGGCGTTACACCATCAGCTGTCCGAAAAGACGGCGCAATGATTAAATCATTTGCTCCGCTAAAAATCAAATTTACTTTGGAAGGCGGTTATGTAATGGATTACAAAATTGTTGAAAAACCGGCGTTTACCGTGGTGGGCGTTTCCAGAAGGTTCACATATGACCGGGCAAAAATCGAGATTCCCATGTTTTGGTCTCAGCTTTATCAGTCTGGCCAAAAAAATGCTGTCTGCGGAATGTATGGAGTCAACATTGATGACGCTATGGGATCAGAAGATTTTGAATATTTGATCGCTGACAACTACAATCCGGCGCAGGCGGTTGCAGAAGGACTCGTCACGAAGACCATTCCGGCATTTACCTGGGCGGTTTTCAGCTGTAAGGGGCCAATGCCGTTTTCCCTGCAGGACACTAACCACAAAATCTTTGCAGAATGGCTCCCAAACTGTAAGGATTACGAAATTGCCGCGGGTTACTGCATTGAAATGTATAATGATCCTGCCCAATACCCCAATGGCACCCAGGATGAAAACTACTCCTGTGAAATGTGGATTCCGGTCAAACACAAGTAACGCCAAACATTTTACTATACTCTTCGCATCAGGATATATTTTCTTGGTTCTTCAATAAAATAAAACCAAATTAATAGGAAGGGTATGTATTATGCGATTATTAAAAAAAGAATTGAATTTAGATCAATGCAAGGTCTTGTATCACAAAGAAATGACTCCCGAGGTTCTGGAAAACGACTTCTCGGTACAGGCGGGCAATTGGCATGTTGCAGACGGATGGTTAATCGGCGAGAACCCCACAAATTCTGCTGCGATGGTAATATCAAAGGCGAATTACTTTGAAAATGTTATGCTGGATTTTAAAGCAGCAACGGTCGCGCCTTGTACACATGATATCAACGCGATGTGGAACGGCAGCTGGAATTATGAAACGAACACGAGAGACGTTGCTTATGTGGCAGGTCTGCAGGGTTGGTGGCACGGAAAAGTGGGATTTGAAAAATCCCCTGCCTATGACTTGAATGTTGCAACTCCCCTGTTCAATTTTATTCCCCAGCAGGAATACCATATTCAGATGGGCAGTATTGACGGACATGCTTTTGTCATTATTGACGGACAATTAGTTTTAGAGGTTACCGATCCAAATCCAATTGATTATACGACGCACGGAAAAATTGGGTTTGAAGCATACTGTACCAAAGTGAAATTTAAAGACATCTATGTCAAATCCATTGAATATGCTGTGGTACCGGAAGAGTACACGCCTGAATTTTAAACGATCACAGCTTACCATCACACGCGGTACAGATGGCTCATTCTGATCTTGACAAAAAGGGATTGCCGGCGGTTGTCGGCAATCCCTTTTTACTTTTATATGGATTTTAACTGAAAACCGGATGACACAAGTCCTTTCAGAAAGAACTCACATTTCAGTTTCGGTATGCATGATCACCGTGCGACTCTGCGGCAGCGATATGTTCCGGACGCAAGCGCGATCACACAGAGACCATCTGCAAACTCCCAGCCTTTTGGCATGCGAACCAAGCCGGTCATTGCTTCCGGCACGGAAATTTTGAGAAATATTTCGGCGTCACACCGTTCCCAGTGAACAGAAATCTCTCCGGCAGGAGCGGTATACTTGGCTTCGGCGTGGGACAGTTGTTCAACAAAATGCGGTGCAATCAGAAGCGAATTTACATCATCCGCGCGCGGATTAGGAACTACTCCGCCCACGCACTGGATAAACCAGCTGCTGATATCTCCAAAGAAGTGATGGTTCAGCGATGCAGCGTCCGTGCCCTCGGGTTGAAAAACCTCCCACAATGAGGTTGCACCCCGGGCAACCCAGTTGCCATAAGACGGATAATCCGGCCGTGTAATCATCTCATAAGCAAGATCCGCTTCGTCAAAATCGGCAAGTACATGAAACAACACACGCAAACCGATAATTCCGCCATCAATATGGTTTTGCCGTTCTGCGATCAGTTCTTTGAGCCGTGCAAACGCCGCTGTTTTTTCAGACGGTTCAAAGATATCAAAATAAATTGCAACTGCCTGAGAAGTCTGGCACGCGCCCAAAACAGTCATTGCGGAAAAATCAATCAGATATTTACGAAAAGCGGATTTTAATTCGGCATGCAACTGCTGCGCAAACTGCAGCTCCACATTCCAGTCCAGCGCAGCAAACAACACCTCTGCTTTGCGCAGAATATCAATGCATACCGCTGTATCCGTAACTGCAAGCGGCGCCTTGTACTCATCTGCACCTCTGCCGGGCGGGCACCAGTCCCCCAGACCAATTGCAATCAGTCCGCGGGAATCTCTCTGCCTCGCAATATAATGCAGATAACGGAAAATAGCAGTGCCACTTTCGCGGGCAGGCTCCAAATCGCCGCGCAGACGATAAAGGCAGAATGGAATCTCTGTAAGAACCAAATCCCATGCCGGGCCGTTGCCCCATTCAAAGCCCCAGCCGCCGGTCGGTACGATTCCAGGCAGCGCACCGTGCATATCCTGTGCCGCAACAATATTGTGCAGCCACTCCAACAAGGATTTTTCCACCGTAAGATTCAGCAGCATATGCTCGGCAGAAAGCGCTGCATCTCCCGTCCAACCGTTCTTTTCTCTCTGGGGACAATCGGTGGGATACCAAAGAAAATTTGCCAAGTCAGAGCGACGGGTCAAAGCTTGCAGGGTGTTTGCCATTTCATCCGAACAGGAAAAGCTGCCGTTTTCATGAAAATCGCCATGCATCACAAGGTACGTCAGCAGTTCCGGTGTCGCCTGTTCTTTAGTAATTCCCTTGACATAAACATACTGAAAACCATAATAAGCAAAGTAAGGCGTATAAACTTCTTCCCCTTCACCGCGGCAGATGTATCGGTTACACTGCACTGCATCGGAACGCGGATCACCTCGGTCGGCAAAATTAATATTGCGCTGCTCCAGTTTGCCGTCGTGGTACCATTCCCCGTGGAATGTGCAGATTTCCTGTCCTGCGGTTCCGCGAATCTTCAGCCGGCAAACACCCGCTGTGTTCACTCCGAAATCATAAAGATATCCTTCCTCATACGGTATAATGGAAATCGGCTTTCGCTCTTCCCCCACAACAATGGGTTCCGCTTTGCAAATGCGAAATTCTCCCCGCGGCGGGGTTGCCGTTTGGGCCGGCTTCCAACCGCTGTCATCATAATCCGGCGAGCACCAATGATCAATCTCCAGCCGCGCATCATAGTATTCGCCGCAGCGCAATTCGTCAAACAGCAGCGGGGAAGGGTGTGTTACAAAGGATTCATCGCTTTCCACCGCGGTTTTGGTTCCGTCCTGAGCGGTAATTTTCAGCTTCAATGCTGTCATTGGTGCTCCACGCCACCGTGCTTTATCAAAGTCCCAAACATACCCGCCAAAACAGTTCTGCATTCCGTTGCCAAGCATAACCCCCAGCACATTTTTGCCCGGATGCAGGTATTTTTCCACGGAATAACGGTCGTAATAAACAAAATCGTCCGGATTACTGATATAGGGTGCTAATATACATTTGGTAAGCTCTATTCCATTAAGAAACACGCGGTAAAATCCAAGCCCAGTAATGGTCAGTTCAGCGCTCCGAACCGAAGACGGCGCAGAAAAGGTTTTTCGCAGATATGGTGCTGCAACCGGATGATCAAAATCCGCATAATCAGAGGATGCACAAATAAAATGGGTTGGTAAATTCACGAAAATCGCCCCTTTCAAGCTGTTTTTTTCAGTATAACACACTGTCATTTATTTTCCAGTTGTTTTTGCATAAAAATTAATTTGTTTTAAAATACATTTCCTATTTCAAACAAAAATGTTATAATATTTTCATTCATAGGTCGCCCGTTATATGGAGTTTCAATTAGAAACAAAATCAAAATCGAGAAAAAGCTTTGCATCAGCAGTTTTTCCAAAAAATTTTATCTGTCGCTTTAAGAAAACTTAGAATTATATTTACAGCGGAATGTTTCAAAGCGATCCGCTGCTATGATTAGAACAGAAAAAGAGGTTGGCCGCATGACAAAACTTGAAAAATCATCCCCGCTCCTTCGAAAAATTCTATCGGCAGCCGTTTCCTGGGCCAGCGTATTGGCCATCTGGGCTTTGGGGCTTGCATTGCCCAACGGAGGCGGAACGGAATGGAAAATTCTTCTGATTATTTGCGGTGTGCTTCTGATTGCAACGGCTGCTGCACAAATCATTCTTTTCGCCCGGTTTTCCAAACGATTGAATAACTTTTCCGTGCAGGACTGGTTTGATTGGCAGGAGGAGTGCCGGGCAACCGCAGAAAAGGATTTTTTGCAGGCAGAAAAACATTTGAATCGAATGGTTTCCTGCAGTGCATTATATTTTTTATTCTTGGGTGCACTGTTACTGTTCTTTTCATTTTGCCTTGGCAGAAGCCATCTGACCGGGTCACTCATGACCGTTCTGCATCTGATCACCGCATATTGGTTATGGGGACTTGTAAACCCGCTTTTTGTAAAGCCCGATATGGCATTGCAAGACGAGAAAAATCGCCTTTTACCGGAGGACTATCCTCAACTTTACGCACTCGTATATGATGCAGCAAAAGCAATTGGCTGCAACCGGCCGATTTCTCTATTCCTGAACGATTACGGAATCGGAATCTGTGAAAACGATGACGGAATTCTGGTTATGATGGACGCTCCGGAATTCAATCTGTTAACCGACGAAGAACTTCGAAACGTAATGCTGCACGAATTTGGCCATTTTCGCAACAACGACACCTCGCGTTCTCACCAATTTGATCGGCTGGCACAAAAATGGGTCAATCCGGATGATAATGTAATCCTTTTTCTTTGCAGCATTTGCTTTCTGCAATATCCCCTTACCAAAGTACAGCTCGCTTATCAAAACTATAGCCTATTTACCTCTCGCCACCGCGAGCAAAAGGCGGACGACTTTGTTCGCGAAAACGGGAATTGTCAGGCTTACATCAATGCAACCGCAAAGGCGGTGCTTTATTCCATTTATAACGAGACGCCTAACCGCGAGATGTCATTTGAGATTTACGAAAAAGAAGAACCCTGTAAAGATTACATTGCACGTGATTTGGCGTGTTTTTCGCTCTATTTAGAAAAAAACCGCACCGCATGGAATATGATTTTACACAATGAACTGCCCGCAAAGGTGGATAGCCACCCCACCCTGCGCACACGCATGGAAACCTTTGGAATTCAGGAATGGGACGATTCTCAGCGCGAAACATCCCCGTGCGGAAAGGCAGAAAGACAACGCATGGCGGAATTTGCAAGCAAACGAATGGTGGAAGAAGTCTCCGAAGATTACGCCGCGCTTCGAAAAGAAAATTATCAGGATATTGTAGAAAAAATGCAGGCATTCGACCGCGCACAAAAGGAAGGAACTCCGCTTGATGAATCACAACTGATTGATTTTGCCACCGCCTTTCTGCTTCCCGACCCTGAAAAGGCACGCTCTATCCTGGACGAAGTTCTGATCCGCACACCAACCTCTGCATATGCAAATTTTGAGATGGGGCAACTGCTGTATTATCAGTATGACCCTGCGTGTGTGGAACATTTTTATGTTGCCGCAAAGCAAAACCAAAATCTTGCAGAAAATGCAATGGATATGATCGGCGAATTCGCTCTGCGCACCGGTCGTCAACAACTGTTGGAAGAGTACCGCGCAAACCTTGCCGATATCCTGCAGCACGCACAGGACTGGTCCAAAAAAAATGAACTTTCAATCCATGATGATTTGCGCCCCAATGATCTTCCCGATCCGCTTGCATCAGAAATTGTAAATGCTCTGGTTAAGAACGGAGACCAAAAGATTACTGCTGTTTATTCTGCATGCCGTGGAAGCGGCTGTGACGCCATCTATGCATATCTTCTCGAATTTTCAAAAGATGCTGCTCCGGAGGAACGTCAGAAAATTTGCCTGAACCAATTTTCTTATCTGGATAAACGTTCCGAATGCTGGACCTATTGCTTTTATGACGCAACTGAGGAATCACAAAACCGTGATGGCAAAAAACTATGCGACAAGCTTCGCGCAGTCAGCGGTTGTCCGGTGTGGCAGCAACAGGATGATACTGATTTTACGCAAAATGCAGCAGAACCGTGATGGTACTTCACCATCCCATCCACTTTCTTGGTGTTCTATTTGCACGGTGCATAAAGCTCTCTTGTGCGGGCAAGGCTTTCCTCCGGTGGCAGAAGAGGCAAATATTCAAGCCCGCATGCACCGGTATATCCTGATTTGTCCACTGCAGAAAAGATGAAATGATAGTCATTTTCACCGTATTGCAGTTCATGCCTACCGGGATGGCCTGCACTGTGCAAATGCTCGATGCAATCCAGATGATTGGTAATGCGGGGAATAATATTGCCTTCCATAATCTGCTGATGATAGATGTCATATACCATTTTTACCAACGGATGATTTGTCTCGCGGATAATTTTGAAGCCCTCCTCCGATGTATGAAGGTAATAGCCGGGATGATCAACCCTCGTATTTAACGGCTCGAGCATTAACACCACGCCGCTTTGCTCAAGAATCGGAACTGCCTGCTGCAAGGCGGCCAGAATGCTTTCGTGCTGCTTCTGCCGCGGCGCACCGGTATCCGGCCCCACCTGTGTAATCAGTCGGCGGACACCCATTTTTTCTGCCGCGTTACAGCTTTGCTGCAATCCTGCAAGCCACTGGGAACGAAGCGCCGGGTCTGTCATGCAAAACTCAGTTGTACACATACTCAGCAGCTCTACACCCGTTTCTGCACAGGCATTTTTTACGGTATCAAAATCGAGTCCCCGCCAGTCGTAAATCTCTGCCGCGTCAAAACCGATTGCACTAATTTTTTTCAACGCTGCAGTCAGCTCTTCCCCCGGGAAAAAACAAGGAACCGAAACACAAAGCCTCATGAAAACCGCCCCTTCCTCATGATGGAAATCCTTCTTTAGCCTGAGTATATCATATTTTTGATATTTGTAAACGGCGAAATTCCAGTAAGTTTAATCTTTTTTATTCCGTAATTTTTTTTGCAGAGTTTTGCGCTTTAGCGCTTGACTTTGGCAAAAAACGCGTTATAATTGAGAAAAGAAATGCAGTGACAGGGACAAAACATTCGGCATTCGCTTTTTTCAGAGAGTCTGCGGTTGGTGCGAGCAGGCAAAAGTCGTTGGATGTCATCGCCCTCGAGCAGGCTGCTGAAACCATATGGTTGTAAGCAGACCCGGGTTCCCGCCGTTAAAAGGGAGGTGCATGGTTGTGCACAGTGAGTGGTCGCTTCGGCGGCAAAATAGAGTGGTACCACGGAGATTGAATTTTTAGTCTTCGCCTCTATGTGAAAACAGAGGCGGAGCTTTTTTTATGCCCAAACGCCTCAAAAAGCTTATTTTCAAGCGCAAAATTTGCGGAGCAGCCTCGCTGCGACGGCGAATTTTGGCAAGTGGGCAAAGCCCACTTTCGGAAAGGATGGTCAAATCAAATGCTGACACTGGACAAAATCTATCACGCTTCTTATGTTCTTCGCGATGTGGTGCGCGAAACCTCTTTGATTCATGCCCCAAAAATTAACCTGGATTGCGACGTATACTTAAAGCCTGAAAACCTGCAGATGACCGGTTCGTTTAAGGTTCGCGGCGCAGGATACATGATTTCGCAGCTGACCCCGGAGGAAAAAGCCAATGGCGTCATCGCCTGCTCCGCAGGGAATCACGCACAGGGCGTTGCATTGGCAGCTGCCAAATACGGCATCAAATCACTCATTTGTTTGCCGGACGGCGCACCGATTTCCAAGGTAGAAGCCACCAAGTCTTATGGCGCCGAGGTCTGCATGGTGCCGGGCGTTTATGATGATGCATACAAGCGTGCACTTGAACTGCGCGACGAAAAAAAATACACCTTTGTTCATCCGTTCGACAATGAAAATGTAATTGCCGGTCAGGGAACGATTGGTCTGGAAATTTTAAACGACCTTCCAAAACTTGACGCGGTAATTGTTCCGGTTGGCGGTGGCGGATTGATTTCCGGCGTTGCCTTCGCCGTCAAGGCGCTGCGCCCGGATGTAAAGGTCTACGGCGTACAGGCAGCCGGAGCACCCAGCATGCTCAACTCTGTCAAGCACAAGAAAATTGAGCGGCTCTCTTCGGTTTCCACTATTGCGGACGGAATCGCCGTCAAGGAACCGGGCGAACACACCTTTGAATATTGCAGCCGGTTTGTAGATGACATTGTCACGGTAAACGAGGACGAAATCTCCACCGCTATTCTGGCGCTGATTGAGCAGCACAAGCTGATTGCCGAGGGCGCGGGTGCTGTTTCCGTTGCGGCTGCAATGTTTAACAAAGTGCCTGTCAAGGGCAAAAAGGTTGTCTGCCTTGTTTCCGGCGGCAACATTGATGTGACCATTCTTTCCCGCGTAATTGAGCGCGGCTTGCTCAAATCCGGCCGAAGCTGTGCCCTTTGCATTGAGCTGATGGACAAACCCGGTCAACTGCAGAATGTTTCCCGCATCATTGCAGAAAACGGCGGTAATGTAATTTCCATTCACCACGAACGCGCCAGTGAGGAAAGCGATATCAACGGCTGCTTCCTGCGCCTGGTTCTGGAAACCCGCAATTACGCTCATATTCAACAGATCACCGACGCTTTGACCGCAGGTGGATTTCACCTGAGATAACTGCGCAATTCCCACTCTGAAATCAGTATTAACCGCAGAATCGGCTGCGGAAAATTTCACCCGGCGCATTCCGCGCATTTTAGAAAGGAAGATTTTAATGAATTCTGTTTACACTGAAAATGCCCCACAGGCAATTGGGCCCTATTCGCAGGCAATGGTCTGCGGCAACCTGGTGTTCACCTCCGGCCAAATCCCGATCAATCCCGCAACCGGAAACGTGGAAGCCACCACAATTGAAGAGCAGAGCGAACAGGTTTGCAAAAACCTGAAGGCGGTTCTGGAGGCTTCCGGCTCTTCGCTGGAAAAAGCAGTAAAAACCACCTGCTTTCTGCAGGATATGAACGATTTTGCGGCATTTAACGCGGTATATGGAAAATATTTTTCGAGCAAGCCTGCCCGCAGCTGTGTTGCCGTCAAACAGCTGCCCAAAAATGTGCTCGTAGAAGTGGAAGTCATTGCGGAAAAATAAGCTCTGCACATGTATGACCGGAATTCAACTTCAAATTTAATCTGTATTACAAAAAGAGGCTGTCGTTTTTACGACAACCTCTTTTTTACAATTAAACGGGAGTTTCCGAAAAATCGGAAGCTCCCGTCTAAAAATCTCATACAAAAAACATTCGGATTACCATGCAAACGAGCGGAGGTAATCAATGCTCTTCTTGGCAGAAGCAACCGGTTCCTCGCCGGGAGCCGGACGATCCTGCTCAACGATGACCCACTGTGCACCGGCTTTTTCGGATGCTGCTAAAATCGCCGGGAAATCCTGCACGCCGCTACCGACCGGACGGAAGCCAAATGCTTCGTCCTGCGCGGTCTGCCCGTCTGTTTCAATGCCGATGAGCTCATAAAGATGCTGCGGCTTTTCTCTGCCCTGCATCACAAAATCCTTGAGATGCACAATTGGCGCGCGGCCGGTATATTTCAGCACATATTGCGCGGGGTTTTCGCCGCCCACATTCACCCAGCAGGTATCGAGCTCGGTTTGCAGCAACGATGCCGGAATCGTATCATACATATAATCGAGCACATACTTGCCGTCAATCTTCTGGAATTCGAAATCGTGATTATGATAAAGCATCACAAGCCCCAGAGACTTTGCCACCTTGCAGAGCATTTCAATATCCGCCATGGTCTGCGCAAATGCGGGAGTCCCTGCGCGCTTTTCCTCCGGCAGATACGGCACAACCACATATTTGCATCCAATATCTTTGTATACGCCCAGCACCTCTTCCGGCGCCGCAATCATTTCATCCAGGGGAACATGAGCGGAGATTGGTGTAAGACCGATTTCTGCACACATATTTTTTACTTCCGCTGCGGTGTGGCCGAACAACCCGGCAAATTCAACGCCGTCATACCCAAATTCCTTCACCTTTTTCAGGGTGCCCTCAAAATCCTGCTCCATCGCATCGCGAACCGTATAAAGCTGCAGTCCAATTGGCATAGACATGACAAAAAACATCCTTTCTTTGTTTGGATAACGGCCAGGAAAAATTGCTTTGAAATCCCATCCGAATCCCGTTTTCTTCATTTTAACTCATTGCAAAAAAATTTCAACTGCTTTACTTTAGAACCGCAACTTTTGGCAGCATTTTTTTGTGGTTTGTCTGAAATGAATCAAAATGTGAATGTCATATTAATCCGCGTTTCGGGAATAAACACGGATTAAATTAACTATATTTACCCATTTGTGATACCGTTTTGGGCAAATTACGATTCTGTTAGCGGTTGAATTCATAACAACTATTGCGCCATTGAAAATATACCGAATTCTGATAAAATATAGGTAAACGTAAGGGGGGTTTATCATGTTGTATTTATCCGAAAACTTAAAAAAATATCGTATTGTAAAAAATTTGACTCAAGAGGATATTGCGAAATACCTTAACGTTACCCCGCAGAGCGTTTCAAAATGGGAGCGTGGTGACTGTTATCCAGATATAACTTTTTTACCCGCACTGGCAAACATACTTGAAACAAGTATCGATCTACTTATTGGCATGGATATCATTCGCGCAGAAGAGACACGATACAACATCCATAAAACTGCATCCGAGTTTCAAAGAAACGGAGATTATCAGGCCGCAGAACGTGTTTACCGGGACGCATTGTTAATTTATCCTAACAAACCCGGTATGATTCTTGGTTTAGCCGGCGTTTTGGCGTTACAAGCAAAAACCGAGGAAGCAATCCAATTAATAGAACGAGGGCTTCCTTTGTCAACAAATGAAAAACAGAAATCGACCACCCGCGCTGTGCTTTGTTTTTTATATTTAAAGTGTGGAAGAATTGAAAAAGCCAACGCACTTGCCGCTACTCTTCCCCACACGCGAGAAAGCCGTGAAGTAATTGAGCCATTAATTTTAAAAGGTATTAATGAAAAAGAGATAAATAAAAATATAAAATACATTTTGCTTGGCGATACCAACGGGTTGTGGTAAGTATAATATAAAACCAAAACTATTTCCTTTTCGGTCGTGTTGCGCCTGCACAACAAAAAATTCATATGTACAACAAGTACCCGTCGCAAAAAAACGGAGGCAATTGTTGTGCATATGAATGCATATTAAATTAGGATTGCCTTTTCAGTTGAAAATGCCCTCAATCTGATTCCGGTTGTGAATAATAAATTGCAGCATCTGACGATTTGTTTTGGCAAGTGCTTTATACTCATCGCAACTTTCAAAATAAGCCACGCAGATCATCTGAATAGAACATATTACATAATACACTGCCTGCTTTTCCTGCCGCAGAAGAGGATTTTCTTTGTTGTAACCCTGCAAAAGTGATTTCAGGATATCCAGCCAGATTGCACACATCGCGTCATGGCCTTCGCTGAGAATACCTGTGGCACAATAACAAGGATCCCACAGACGAATATTGCATTCACTCAAATCAAAATCTTCAAATCCAGAAACCTGTTCCCCCTCAAAAAATACATAGCCCGGACAGGGGTTACGGTGAATCAATTGTCTGGGAAGTCCGACATACAGCGCTCCAAAGGTCTTGGTGTAATCCTCAAAAAAACTATCATCAATTTTCATATCCCACTGACGGTTTTGCCTCCGGACACTTGGCAATGCCCATTCCATAACATTTTGATACAAATTGATTTCATCGGGATTGATGTCCTTTTGGATTTCCTTTAATGCCTTATGTAGTCTGGCGATTCCTCTTCCATACTCTTCTGCATATGGAGCGCAATGCTCTCCGCACAGCTTTTCGGACGCTATCGGCGCACCCTTTACCGCATGGGAAAGGATAAAAATATCGTCGCCCTCCAAAAAGTCATCACCCGCTTTCGTGGGAACGGGCAATAAGGACGGGAATCCATTTCTGCCGAGCGCCTGTGCAATTTTTAAATGCCTGATGCGCTCAACACGGTTGCCGGTTTTCAGAATATATGCGTCGCCGATTTTCCACTCGGACTCATCCACTTTTGCGCCATTGGCAATCGAAACATCCCCAATTGACAAATTCTTCGGGATATCCCAGTGATCCAAAATCTTTCTGAGTTCATTTTTAGTGTAGGATTTCATTCTTGCCACCTCCGGTTTGGTTGGTTGGTGTTGTTGATAAATGCTGAGATACTTTTTCGCAGAGCAGCCATACATCCGGACAAACGCCTTATAAAACCCTGCATAAGTGTCAAAACCGTATTCCAGCACAACTTCAATAGCTTTTCGTCCACAGGCAATTTCAGCAAGCGCATGGTCAAGTCGCCTGTTCAAAATATACCCCGCCACCGACAAGCCCGTTGCAGCTGAAAACAAGCGGCAATAATGATAAACGGAATAGTTTGCTTTTTTTGCAAGCTCCTCCGCCGTAATTTCCGTCTTGAGGTTTTGCTCAATATATTCAAGCTCGTTTTTAATTTTTTCCGGGTATTGCATGGTCACTCTCCTTCCGCACGGTAGTATTAGTATACCGGATGCGCTGCGCAAAAACATTTCCTGCAATGCTATTTCTGCCTGCTTTACAAGTACAACCGAAATTTTAATTTCGAATAAAATCAGGGTATCATTGCTGTCTTGCGCAATGATACCCTGATTTTTTCATTCAATTGTTTGTGTTCACCTTCGGCACATTGATTCCGTTGCTTTCCACCGTAACCGTACCTGAATCGGTGGTGAAAACCTGTGTTCCCTGCGCGGTCAAAAGCGAAAGAAGTGTGTCATCCGGCGGATTCTTTTTGGAGCAGCAGATTACCGCCAGCTTGGGCTGCACCGCGTTAATCAGCTCCGCGCTCTTGCCGCAGAGTGTACCATGATGCGGCACCTTGAGCAGATCAAACCCACCGGAAGTAATGCGGCTGTCCTGCAAAAGCTCTGCAATGCGTGTTTCCATGGCATCCCCGGCAAAAAGCATTTTCCTCTCGCCGAATGTGAGCAGTGTTACGATGGAGGAATCATTATCACTGCGGTCACTTTTGCCCGGCGGCAGCAGCGTAAGTACTGCTGATCCGCATGCAACGGTTTCCTCCGCGGTCAGCACCGAAACCGGAACTCCGGTGCGCTGCAGCGCATCCTGCAGTGCCTGCATTTCGTCGGAATTTTCCTCATAATCCGGGCAGAATACGCGTTGCACAGAAATGCCTTCCAAAAGCTCTGCCGCACCGCCGATGTGATCCTTGTCAAAGTGCGTCAAAATCAACGCCTTGACCGAAGAAACCCCGGCAGCAGAAAGTGCATTGAGCACCTTGCCGCCATCACCCGCTTCTCCCGTATCAATCACCATCGCTTCTCCGTCGCAAAACAGCACCATTGCGTCTGCTTTTCCCACCTTGAGAAACTGTACTGAAAGCGTTTGTGTCTGTAACGCAGAAGACGCCGCATCCTGTGATTCTTGTGCCGATTGCAAATCTGCAGAACCGGAGGAAGCGCTTTCCGCTCCACAGCCCACGCACATTGCCGCTGCAAGGCAAAGTGCCGCTGCCGAAACCGCAGGCATTGTCTTTTTGCCTTTCTTCACGGTGCCTCCTCCTTTTCGTTTCAAACTCAACCGCAATTAAAATTCGCAGTTACCCGGTGTGCGGGGGAACGGGATAACGTCGCGGATGTTATCCACGCCGGTGAGGTAAATAATCAAGCGCTCAAAGCCCATGCCGAAGCCGGAATGGACACAGCCGCCAAAACGGCGCAAATCAAGATACCAGTCAAATGAATCTGCATTAATTCCGATCTCATCCATGCGTGCAATCAAACGCTCCACACGCTCCTCACGCTGGGAACCGCCCATCAGCTCGCCTGCACCCGGCACCAACATATCCACGGCGGCAACCGTCTTGCCGTCCTCGTTCTGGCGCATATAAAATGCCTTGATATCCTTTGGCCAATCGTAAACAAAGCACGGCGAATGGAACCACACATCCGTGAGATATTTTTCATGTTCCTTGGCAAGATCCTCGCCGAATTTAGGCTCATTGTCAAATGGCTCTTTTTCATGTGCCTCGCGCAGAGCAGCAATTGCATCATGGTGCGAAATGCGCGCAACGCCCGATTTTACAAATTCGTCCAGCTTCTGCGTGAGCGGTGTTTTGGTGTATTGCTCCAGGAACGCAAGCTCCTCGGGAGCTTTTTCCATCACGGTGCGCACCACGAATTTAAGGAAATCCTCTTCCACATCCATCAGCTGGTGCAGATCACAGAATGCCATTTCCGGCTCGATCATCCAGAATTCGGCAGCATGCGTTTTGGTGTTGGAATTTTCGGCGCGGAAGGTTGGTCCGAACGTGTAAACCTTTTTATATGCCATCGCAAAGATTTCTGCCTCGAGCTGACCGGTTACTGCCAGGCACGTTTTTTTGCCAAAGAAATCCTGCGTATAATCCACCGGACGTTTGCACTCATCGGGGTCAACGGTTGTCACCTGAAAGGTTTGTCCCGCTCCTTCGCCGTCGTTCGCCGTGATCAGCGGTGTATGCACATAAACAAAGTTGTTGCTTTGGAAATAATCATGAATTGCCTGCGCAGCAAGACTGCGCACACGGAACACAGACTGGAAGAGCTTGGTACGGGGACGCAGATGTGCAATCTCACGCAGATATTCGATTGAATGACGCTTGGGCTGCAGAGGGTAATCCTCTGCGGATGCACCTTCCAGCCGAACCTCCGCCGCCTTCATTTCAAACTGCTGGTTTTTCCCTGCGGAGGGAATAATGGTACCGCGCACAAACACCGCAGAACCGATTGCAAACTTTTGAATCTCCTCAAAATTAGGCAGGCTTTCTTCATAAACCACCTGCAGCTCCGAAAGCACCGTCCCATCATAAAAATTGATGAATCCAAAGCTTTTCTGCTTGCGGTGATTGCGCACCCATCCCTGCAGCGAAACCTCCTGATTCATAAATTGATCGGGCTGTGCAAAAACTTGTTTTAAATCAACTACATTGCTCAAATCCGAAACTTCCTTTCTTTTGACGGTGCTCCGTTGCGCCGCTCCGTATTTCCGGATACTGAATTAAGTTTAGCAAGGCGATCGCATTTCGTCAAGTATAATACTAATTTCTCTTGAAACGGCAGATAAAATTCTTTGAAAAACCACATAAGCTCAAGCCTTTTCTTGATATCAACACCATTTTCAATTCGAAATTATAATCATTCCGGCAGATCGTCTTGTATTCCGCACTCCTTTTTAAAAAGGCAACGCCTTCTGACTCACAGAAAGACGTTGCCCCCATCATTTATCGCAAGGTCTCATCTTCAGCCTTGCCCGCTTAGTCGTTGCGCATTCCGCACTGCTCACAAAAGTGGCTTCCGGGCTTCAGTGGAGCACCGCAGGCACAGCAATGACCCTGATGCTGCTGATCTTCGCCTTGCTGCTCTGCAGATTCCTGCATCCGAACGTCAACCGGCTCATTTTCATCCGTCTGCACCGGTGCCTGGGGTGCGGTTGGCTGCTGAGAAAATGGTTGATATTGCGGGTAGGGCTGATGATTCACCGGCGGTGCTGTGGGCACGCCGTTCTGCTGAGAAAATGGCTGAGACGGATATTGCGGATAGGGCTGCCCTGCCATCGGCGGTGCATAGGGCACGCCGGTGCCATACATTGCAGCCATTGCAGCCTGCCGTTCGCGTTTCTTTTTTGAGCTGCGCACCAGCAGCAGCACTACAATGAAAATTGCTGCCAGCAAAATTACGCCGGGAATCAAAAGAAACAGCCATTCGGGAGCTCCTGTATACTGTACAGAAGTCAACAGCTCGGTCATCATCGCTTCCATTGCACTGTCAACCTCTTCCCCGGTATATGCAGTCAGGGTAAAGTTTGTAATATATCCGTTGATTACCGTTGTGTACTGACGGCCATAAAACGTACCGTCTGCATCGCCGCGCGAAAACTCCAAGCGCAGATATTCCTGACCGCCCACCGTTTCCAACTGATAGTCATGCATCGTAACACCGGCATCCTGCAATTCATCCATCCCGAGCATTTGATCCACAATATCGTCCAAATCCATATTATGAAGCGATTGCATGCTGCGCGGGTAACCGACATGCATGGAAGAAATGATCAATTCACAGGTGATGTCGTGATCAAATGCATCAAAGTAAATGTTATTTTCCTCCATATTGCTCAGAAGGTCGTCTGCATCCTGCTCATAATCGGTTACAAAGTCATTGTTTTCAAGATTATCCCGGGTCAAAACATACCATTCGCCTTCCGGTTGAAAGAAAAACGAAAGATCTGCATCTCCAACGGTATAGGTGTTGGGGGATAATTCGTCCTGTGCAAAAACCGTCGCACCGGCAAAACAGAGGCACAAAAACGCACACGCTGCCGCAATCAGCTTTTTCATTATGATTCCCTCTTTCTCCCGACTCATCCTGATTTCTTTTAAATCCATCATTAAAATCTTTGAAAAACCGCATACATCCAAGCTTTTGCTCAATTTTAATATCGTCTCTAAATGCAAATCAGAATAAAATCAGTCTGCTTTGTTTTTATTGTATCACACTGCATTACCCGCAAGCAAGGGAAAAACAAAAACCGGAAGAAAACAGTCCAAAAATTAACTGTCATCCTCCGGTTTTTAAAAGCAAGGCTGTAAGATAAAACTTTTAAAAATTATTATTCGCAGCCTTTTATTTTTCCCTGCAGGTTTTTATAAAGAATCTCTTCCCGCTGTGCATCGTTGGTTGCTTCGGAACAGAAAAGCTTTACAAACTGCGGCTCGATATATCGGAATGGGGTTTGGGTTCCAAAGCAAAGCCGTTTTGCGCCATATCTGCTCAAGCAGTCTTCCAATTGCCCATCCGTAAAGGAATCCGTGTAAATCAAATTGAAAAACACATTGTCCCGCTTGTTGGCGGCATCAATGACTGCACTGCCCATATAGGTCGGATATGCGGTGCTGACAATGGTAACGGGTTTTTCACTGACGGAAAACAGAGCAGCCAATTCACTGCCCGAAACATCCTGATAAGTATCAAGCGGGCTGCGCTGACGAATGTTTTCAAATCCGACGTCAATTTTAACGGCAAGCCCCAACTCGCCCGCAATGCGGTAAGCCTCCGCAGCACGCCAGTCGGCAAGGGAATAACCATGGTACTGCGGCGCAAGCTGAATTCCTGCAAAACCAAGCTCTGCACATTCACGCAAATCGCGTTCCCATTCAATATAGGTAGGATTAATCACCGCAAACGGCAGTACGGTTACGCTTCCCTTATAAGCTTTAATTTCTTCCAGAAACTCCCGGTTACCTTCCATCGGATCAATATAAAAAATTGCGTTCAGATTGGTGCAGACGATATGCGTAATCTTAGCTTTTTCGGCACGGGCTGCAGTTTGCGCCAGCGTGTTGCACGAAAGCTTTCGGAACGGCCAGTGACCGATATAAGTACAAGTATCAATGACCATGTTACTCACTCCTTTCCTAAAAAGCGCAGATATTTTTTGCCTGCCAGAATCGTTTTCTTGTCTTCCTCGCTGATTTCGGCTCCCAGAATTTTGCCCACACCTGCAGATGTGGAACCGTCGGTACCGTAAAGAATGCGATCTGCCCCGATGCGGGCGACACATTCCTCAATAGTGGGACTATCAATTACGCTTCCGGACATATCCAAAAACACGTTGGGGTACTTTTCCATCGCCTTGAGCTGCCAGTGCCAGTCGCCGCCGCCTGTAATATGCGCCATAATCAGATTTGCTTCCGGGTAACGCTGTGCAACGTGTGCAAAATATTCCCCTTGCGAAATGCGCGGCTGTGATTCCGGCTCAAAATTAAGTTTACCGGCATGCATCAGAATCGGCATATCGAGTTCAATACATTTTTCCACAATCGGAAACTGAACCGGATCGTCCATCCGGTATTGATGATACATTTTTATTCCGATAAATCCATTGGCCTTGCAGCGTTCAATTTCCGCCAAAGCCTCTTTACCATAGCCCGGATTGATAAAACACATGCCACGCAGACGGTCAGGGTAACGCTTAACCGCGTTTAAAACAACATCGTTTGCCGCCCGGAACCGTTCCGGAGAACAAAATTGATCGGAGGTGACAGGGGTGGAAATGAGGAACGTGTCGGTATACGTGTGATCTCCCGAATAGAGCAGGTTTTCCAGGGTGGATTCGTTCAGTACGCCGGGTGCGCTCTCCCAGATATGCTCGTGCCAGTTAATTACACGATTTTCACGGAAAAGACGCATAGAATCTTCAAAATGCAGCTGTGCTTCTGTTTTCATAAAATACGCTCCTTTCTGCGCCATTTGGCTCTATTTGCAATTATAACAGTCCCAATAAAAATGTCAATCAAAAAGTAAACGTTTCGTTACAAATTATATTTTTTAAAATATTTTGAAGATAATCGGCTGCTAAACAAAAGAAAGAACGGTTTGAAATACCATTCGCCGCATTTTTTACAAGGTACCTTGCAATTAAGATTGAGGGATGCTATCATAATAATTAGGTACCTAATCATTATGGTCTGTTCGTTAAAAAACGTCACTTTAGTTTTTATGCTTCTTTCGAATGAGAAACGGTATCAAAATCAAGAAAAAATCTTGGATTTGCACGTTTTCCCCAAGATTTTTATCTACGGTTCCAAACAAAATTTAGTATTGGGCAGCCGCTGCAACAGGAATTTTGATGAAGCGGCAGAACGGAGATCGCAATGGAAGAAAATATAACCAATCAACTTTTAATGCGGCAATTTCGCCAATGCGCACATTTGCAGTACCACCGCCACAACCGCTTTCAGGGGCAGGGGCGCATTCTGGTTTTGCTGGCAGAACGGGGAAGCATGACACAGCGCGATTTGGCGGAAATTACGCAACGGCGTTCGGCAACTCTTAGCGAACAGCTGGAACTGATGGAAAATGCAGGATGGATTATCCGGCAAAAAAGCAGCGAAGATCGCCGGAATGTGGATCTTTGCCTGACGGAAGCCGGGAAACAGGCAGCAAAAGAGGCAAAACAGGAGTGGACGCAAACTGCAGATCTTCTTTTTTCTGTTTTGAGTAAAGAAGAAAAGCAGCAGCTTTCCCTTACATTAGAACTGCTGGAACGCACATGGCGCGAATTATCTGAATCCGTCTCCCGCACAGAAGAAGAAAACACGATTTCATAATTTCACTTACTTGGACGAAAGGGGTTCATCGCTATGAAGCTGATTCTTAGCTATATCCGCCGTCATCTGCGCATGTTTCTGACAGCGATTTTTTTCCTGAGTGTGGAAACCTTTGCGGATTTGCTGCAGCCCACCTTTATGGCACATGTGGTAGACGACGGCGTAAAAGGGCAGGATATTGCCGCAATTTTGCGTTATGGTGCGGTTATGCTGGCAATTGCTGCAACCGGTGCCGTGGGAGCCGTGCTGCGCAACCGCTACGCCAGCAAAACCTCCCAGCAAATCGGGAAAGAACTGCGCGGCGATATGTACCGAAAGGTGCAGACGCTTTCGTTTGAAAACGTGGATCGTTTGCAGCCTGCCGCCATTATTACCCGTATTACAAATGACGTGACACAGATTCAGAACTTTGTCAACGGCACCATGCGGATTATGATGAAGGTCCCGATCACACTGGTGGGTGCCGTAATTCTGATTCTGGTACAGACACCGCGGTTGTTTCCCGTGGTGGCGGTCATTGTCACGGTGTCGGTAGTGCTGATTCTTGCAAACATGAAGCTTGGCTACCCGCGCTACGGAAGGCTGCAGCAAAAGCTTGACAAACTGAACACCGTCAGCCGGGAATTTCTTTCTTCTGTGCGCGTGGTAAAGGCGTTCGGCGCAGAAAATGAGGAAAAAGAAAAGTTCTCCGATGCTGCAGAAGGGTTTGCCCGCTCCGGCATTTCGGCAACCCGGGTGCTGGCCATTTTTTCTCCGCTGATTAATCTCACCGTTAATTTTGCCATTGTCATTCTGCTGTGGATTTCACAAGCACAACCTGCCGGACAAATCGGCCGGCTGATGGCGTCGGTCAACTACATGACGCAGGTGCTTTTTGCGCTGAGCATGATCTCCAATATTCTCAACAGCTCCGTTCGTGCGCTTGCCTCTGCCGAGCGTGTACAGAAAATTTTTGACGAAGAACCCGCACAAAAAACAGCACCAGATACGCTGCATCCGCAAATTCGCGGCAGTGTTTCCTTTCAGGATGTATCGTTTTCCTATGCCGGTGCCTCCGGCAACGGGCTGAGCCATATTACATTTGATGCCTTACCCGGCGAAACCATTGGTATCATCGGTCCCACCGGTTCGGGGAAATCGTCGCTGGTAAATCTGGTTCCGCGGTTTTATGACGCAACCGGAGGGAAGGTTTTGGTGGACGGCTGCGATGTGACCATGCTTGCTCCCGAAGAACTTCGCAAATCAGTTGCGGTGGTTCCGCAAAAGGCACTGCTTTTTTCCGATACTATTGCCGGGAATCTTCGCTGGGGAGATTCTGCTGCAACCGACAAAACGGTACAAGAGGCGGCTTGTGCTGCCTGTGCAGACGAATTTATTTGCCGCCTGCCACAAAAATATGAAACAAGCCTTGGGCAAGGGGGCGTTAATCTTTCCGGCGGGCAAAAGCAGAGGCTTTCCTTGGCGCGCGCTCTGCTGCGAAAACCGAGAATTTTGATTTTGGATGACTGTACCAGCGCTCTTGACGCATCGACAGAAGCACAGGTGCTGCAAAATCTGCGCAGTGCCACCGGCTCCGCCACCGTATTGCTCATCAGTCAGCGAATCTCCACCGTGATGCGCGCCGACAAAATTATCTGTCTGGAGGAAGGCGAGCTGCGCGGCTTTGGAACACACCGGCAGCTGATGGATATCTGCCCGGCATACCGGGCAATTTATGCTTCTCAAATTGGCGCAGATGACGAGGAAAAAGGAGGGGTTCTGTGATGGCTGAAGAACAACGGGGAATGCCGCCCGATCGAAGAAAATGGCGTCCCGGCGCTCCGGCGGAAAAGCCAAAGAACATGAAGGGCACCCTGCATCGGCTTTGGATTCTGACAAACGGTCACCGCAAGGGACTGGGATGGATTTTGCTGCTTTCGGGGCTTGCCTCCGGTTCTGCAATTCTTTCCCCCCTTGTCATTGGGAACACTGTGAATGCGATTGACATCGGCTCGCCTGCCGTCTGGCTTTTGGCCTTGTTGCTTGGCCTGTACGTATGTGATTGGCTGGTGCGGTTTCTGCAGCAGTTTTTCATGGCATCTATCGGGCAAAAAATGATTTTACATATTCGCATTTCCTTGTTCGACGCAATGAAGAACTTGCCCCTTTCGTTTTTTGACCGCCGACAGCGCGGAGAACTGATGAGCCGCCTGACCAACGATGTGGATAATATCAGCACCACGATTTCCGATTCTCTCTCGCAGCTGATGATGTACGGCTTCACTATCCTTGGGGTACTGGGCATTATGCTGTCTCTGAATCTTGTATTAACCTGTGTGGCATTAATTTCGGTTGTGCTTGTATTTTGGCTGACTAAGACGATTACAAAGCACACGCGCAAGCTTTTTGCAAAGCAGCAGGCCCTTCTCGGCCAACTCAACGGTCAGGTGGAAGAAAGCGTCTCCGGATTAAATCTGGTAAAAGCATTCGGGCGCGAACAGAACATGATTGATTCGTTTGAGGCCTGCAATGAACAGTACTGCGAGGTTTCTACCCGGGCACTGATCTGGTCAGGGTACCTGATGCCCATTACAAATGTTATTAACAATCTGAGCTATGTGGTTATCGCGGTGGTCAGCGGGCTGATGGCGGCAAAAGGGATGATTCAAATTGGTATGATTACCAGCTTTCTGCTTTATTCCCGCCAGTTTGCCCGCCCGTTCGTAGATATTGCCAATATTTACAACAGCTTTCAGACTGCGGTTGCCGGTGCTGAACGCATCTTTGCCGTTTTTGATGAGCCATCGGAGCCAGCCGACGTACCGGACGCACTCCCACTGCAAAATCCTCGCGGAGAGATTGAATTTTGCCATATCACCTTTGGCTATTCGCCCGAAAAGCCTATTCTGAAGGATTTCAGCCTCAAAATTCCGGCGGGCACACGCGCGGCAATTGTCGGCCCCACCGGCGCGGGTAAAACAACGGTAATCAATCTGCTGACGCGGTTTTATGACGTGGATTCCGGCAGCATTCTGCTGGACGGACACGATCTCCGCGATTACCGTCTTGGCGATTTGCGCAGAGCCTTTGGCGTTGTGCTGCAGGAACCTTCGTTGTTTGGCGTCAGTGTAACAGAAAATATTCGCTACGGTCAGCAGCATATTTCACAACCACAGGTAGTGGAAGCTGCCCGCACCGCTGATGCCGATTCTTTCATCCGGCGCCTGCCCAAGGGATACGATACGGTTCTGACGCAGGATGGGGCAGAGCTGAGCCAAGGCGAACGACAGCTGCTCACCATTGCGCGCGCGGTGCTTGCAGACGCACCGATTCTGATTCTGGATGAAGCCACCAGCTCCGTCGATACGGTAACCGAACAGAAAATCCGCCGTGCCATGCTTGCCATAACGGGCGGCCGCACCAGTTTGATTATTGCCCACCGGCTTTCTACCGTGCGTGATTCTGATATTATTATTGTGGTGGAAGACGGCAAAATTGCGGAGCAGGGTTCCCACCATGCCTTGATGGATCAAAACGGCGCTTATGCACGCATGTATCGCACACAACTGGGCGAAGAGTGAATCCGACATCCCTGTAAGCAAAAATTTTACGTTTTTCTTGACGAATTCACACGAATTCTTTACAATGATGCGGTATCATACAAATTAACTTCTGTCACAACCGCTTTCGGCGGAAAGGATGATCATCTTGAAAAATCATTGTACACAACCGCTTCGTGGAATTTTGTTTGATAAGGACGGTACTCTGCTGGATTTGGCCGCACTGTGGCGACCCGCTGCTGAACAAACCGCGAATGAAGTTTTGCAGCACTATTGTAGGGGGACTTTTCCCTGCGAAAGGAACTGCTCTTTGCCATCGGAATCCGCGGGGAACAGCTTTTACCGGAAGGCGCACTGGTTGCAGGCACAAACGGTGATGTCGCTCTGAGGATGCAGTCTGTCCTCACTCAGCACGGAATCGCCACGGACAATGATTTTGTAGCTCAAACCGCTGCGTTTTTAACCCGGTGTGCCAGCGGAAAAGACTCCAACGTTTGGCCCACGTGCCCCGATCTTGCTGAGGTTTTACACACATTGCGACAAACGGGAATAGTGTTGGGACTTGCCACCTCTGACCGGCCGGAAAGTGCTATGCTGCACCTGCAAAAGCTGAAGATTAAGCAGGAATTTTCTTTCTTCGGAACGGACGACGGAACGCACCGCACAAAACCAGCCGCCGATTTAATGAACGCCTTTTGCGCGCAAACCGGATTTTCCCCCGCCGAATGTGCCGTGGTGGGTGATGCGCCCAATGACATGCGGTTTGCTGCCAACAGCGGCAGCATCGGAATTTTTCTTTCCCCCAACGGCTGCACACAGCTTCCCCCCGGCGCACAATATTTCATCCGCAGCCTTTCTGAGCTGCCCTCATTCATCCAATAAAAAAACCGTGCTGTCTTTTCAGGCAGCACGGTTTTTTGTACCGTAAATTAAGCTTTGTTAACGGAGCCGAACAGTTCCATTTTCTCTTTTACAGTTTGCTTGATTGCCTCGAAGCCCGGTGCAAGCAGCTTGCGGGGGTCAAAGCCTTTACCCTGCAGATCCTTGCCCGCTTCAATATACTTACGGGTTGCAGCTGCAAAGGAAAGCTGGCATTCGGTATTGACATTGATTTTGGAAACGCCAAGATCGATTGCTTTTTTAATCATATCGTCCGGAATACCCGTGCCGCCGTGCAGCACCAAAGGCATTGTACCGGTCAGCTCCTGCACAGAGGCAAGAACATCAAAGCGAAGACCCGGCCAGTTTGCCGGATATTTGCCGTGAATATTTCCAATGCCGGCAGCCAGCATGGTCACGCCCAGATCTGCGATCATTTTGCATTCTTTCGGGTCGGCACATTCGCCAAGACCGACAACGCCGTCTTCTTCGCCGCCGATGGAACCGACTTCTGCTTCAATGGACATGCCTTTTTCGTTGGTGATGGCAACCAGTTCTTTTGTCTTTTCAATGTTCTCGTCGATCGGGTAGTGGGAACCGTCAAACATGATGGAGGAGAAGCCGGCTTCGATGCAGGCCTTTGCGCCTTCATAGCTGCCGTGGTCGAGATGCAGCGCAACCGGAACCGTAATGCCAAGCGAATCGATCATCGCTTTTACCATGGCGGCAACGGTCTTAAAACCGCACATGTATTTGCCTGCACCCTCGGAAACACCCAGGATTACCGGGGAATTGCATTCCTGTGCGGTGAGCAGGATGGACTTTGTCCACTCCAGATTGTTGATGTTGAACTGACCAACCGCATAATGACCCTGCTTTGCCTTGGTCAGCATTTCTTTTGCAGAAACCAGCATAAGAAATATCCTCCGTTTTTCTGATAATTTTTTAACTATTCTTCATTATACCCGATTATGGACAAAAATCAAGCCGGAAGCTACCTTCCGGCAAAAAATTTGCAGTTTTTTCACGATTTTTGGCATTTCATCGCTGATCAATCGGAAAACGGGAAAGCCCCTAAATCTTTTACTTTGACTCCTCCGGAAATGGACCGTCTGCCAGCTCGCGTCGATACGGTTCTCGCTGATTTTTACCCTTGGGCAACAGCAAAATTCCGGCAATCAGCCCTGCCCCACCAAGAACACAAAGAATTGTATTCCAAACAGTCCATTCTGCAGCAAGCAAATCTGGCGAAACAACCACTCCGCTGCGGAAGAATGCATAGTCCAAACCATATACTACCTGACCCGAAAATGTAATCCATTTATCTGTGCGCACGTCATTCTTTACAAACCCGGGCAGGGATTGATCAAAAAAGACTTTGGCTTCTGCCTGCAAATCTTCTGTGCGAACGTAATAAAGCGGCAGAGCCTCTTCCGCAGCGGACTGATCCTCACGGTCCACCGCGGTAATTCCTGTCTGCAGCATTCGTGTGCAGCGCCACCCACGCTCCGTGGTGGGAAGACTATACCAGAAACCATAAGCGGAAGCAGGCATTTCAAAATGAACATATATTTCCCCCTGCGCGTTTGGGCCTGTCACACGCATCGGGTACACCTGCACCTCCGTTCCTGCTTCCTGCACCTGCACCGGCATCAAATCGCCCGGATGAGCATAGTAACGCAGGGTTTTGTGCAGCCGGTATGACTCCTGCTGTGTGGAAGCAACGATTGCAGTATCCCGTACAAGATATCCATTGTAAACCTGAGGGGAAACCGCAGCTAACTCGGCCTTATTTGCATAAACGTCTGCTGCAGGGCTCTGTTTTTGTTCAAACCCGCTGCGTATCTCGCGGTTAAACCTATTGGCGCGCACAACCAGAAACGCACACCCGCAAAACAGCAGGGCGCTTAATAAAAATGAAATGATTGCGTATGCTCTGCGTTTCTTTATCATCCTTTTTCCTGCCTTCCGCCCAGCCGCAAACGGTATTCCCGGGAATTCTTCCATTTATATTTTATGCAGTCTGCACTCTAATGTCAAGAAAGGTAACACATTTGTAACTATTTACAACAATTTTGTTACCAGATTCTAAGTTAAGCAGAAAATAAAACGGTTTTCCGGATGACACCCCACCCAAAAACGGCAACTAACTATTCCGATATTGAATTTATGACAGTGTCATGCTAAAATAATACAATGATTCAAACGGCTGCACAACAGCGTATCAATTCGATCTGTAGCGCCGCAAGACGGAAAGGAAATGGTATTGCGATGGCAAGCACAGAAAAGCAAAAGATTTTTGACTCTGTAAAAGGAAAACTGATTGTTTCGTGTCAAGCGCTGAAGGAGGAACCGCTGCACAGCTCCTTCATCATGTCCCGCATGGCACTGGCCGCTTCTATGGGAGGCGCAGGCGGAATCCGCGCCAACACCGTGGAGGATATCACCGAGATTAAGAAGACCGTCTCTTTGCCCATCATCGGCATCATCAAACAAGTTTATTCCGACAGTGACGTTTACATTACACCAACCATGCAGGAAGTGGATGCACTCGTTTCCTGCGGGGTGGACATCATTGCCATGGATGCCACCAACCGGCTGCGCACCGGCAACAAGACACTCGATGAAATTTTTTCAGCCGTTCGCGCAAAGTATCCGGAACAGTTGTTTATGGCCGATTGCTCCTGCTTTGATGAGGCAAAACATGCGGCAGAAATCGGTTTTGACTGCATTGGCACCACAATGGCAAGCTACACTCCCTACACCAAAGGTACCGCTCTGCCCGATTTACCGTTTATTTCCCGCGCGGCAACCGAGCTTTCGGTTCCCGTGATCGCCGAAGGCGGTATTCATTACCCGGAACAGCTCAAGCAGGCACTTGATGCCGGAGCATGGTGCGCTGTGGTCGGTGGCGCAATTACTCGTCCGCTTGAGATTACCCGCCGTTTTACCGCCGTGCTTGACGACTGATTGGGGAAAGGATTTGGAGACCAGATGAAACAGACTTTTGTGCTCGATGTTGGCGGAACCAGCATTAAATTCGGCATGATCTCTGCCGATGGCGCTCTTTTTGACGAAGGGGAAACCCCAACGCACGCCGAAGAAGGCGGCAAGGCGCTTTTGGCTCGAATTGTTGCGCTGGTTCAGGAACGCCGCGGCTCTTTTGAGGCAATCGGTGTTTCCACCTGCGGTCAGGTCAACCGCAGCGACGGCTCCATCCGCTATGCAACCGACAATGTGCCCGGCTACACGGGAACCCAGATTGGCAGGACGCTGCGTGAAACCTTTGGTGTTCCGGTTGCTGTAGAAAACGATGTCAACGCCGCGGCATTGGGTGAAGCAAAATTCGGCGCCGCAAAAGGGTTTGACAACTTTCTTTGCGTTACATACGGCACGGGAATCGGTGGCGCGATCGTGCTGGACGGTAAGCTTTACACAGGCGGACACGGTTCTGCAGGAGAACTGGGGCATATGATTACCCACGCCGGCGGAAAGGAATGCACCTGCGGAAATCACGGCTGTTACGAAGCATATGCCTCCACCGGTGCACTTTCCCGTTTGGCTGCAGAACGGCTTGGCGGGGAATGGAACGGACGGACTCTGTTTGATGCGCTGCGCGCCGGAAACGCCCCTGTAAAAACCGTTGTGGATGACTGGTGTGAGGAGATTGCCGTAGGACTTGGTTCTCTGGTGCACATTTTTGAACCTCAGGCAATTGTTCTTGGCGGTGGAATTATGCGCGAGCCCTATGTTTTACAAACACTGCAAGCCCGGATTCCCTCCCTTGTAATGGCAAGCTTCCGCGACATTGTTCTGGTGAATGCCTCTCTCGGCAACCACGCCGGGCTTTATGGTGCGTTTGCTGCAGTTAATCAAATTTGAATGCCCCCTACAAAACAAAACCTCTCAACAGAAAGGAATGGTTGTCCCAATGAAACAGCCAAATGAATACCTGATTGATTTCATGGAACTGATTGATCTCCCCGCAGAAGCTCGTCCGGTTCTTTTGGAAGCCGGCAAAACCATGATGGCACAGCAGGGTGCTGAAATGGAACGGCTAAGCAAGCTTTTTCTGGAAAACCCACTGGAGAATGCCGAATCTGTTTTCGAAGCTCTCGATCATGCTGCCGAGCAATGCGGCGTTCACTCGTTTACCGCATCGTTTGTATTCCTTTGCTGGAATACGCAGGAGCTGCATGAGCGGTACCGCACAAAGGGAATTGCGGACGAGGTGTTCCGCAACACGATGATGGACTTGAATTACAAGCTTGCAGAATGCTGGCAGGTTCACGGGATCTGGGGAACGTTTGTCCGCGGTTGGGAAACCGGATTTTTCCCCGTTTCTCGTTTTGGTCTCGGACGTCTTCAATATGAATACGACAATTTCCGCGGTGAAAGCTATACCGCCGGCGGGTTCACTGTCAACAAGGGTGACCGCGTGCTAACCATTCATATTCCGTCGGCAGGTCCTCTTACCAAAGAGCTTCGGGAAGATAGTTACCGCCGCGCCTATGAATTTTATAAAGACCAGTTTCCGGGCAAGCCGGTAATCTTCACCTGCTATTCATGGCTTTTGTATCCCCCGCATGACGGGATGCTGCCAAAGGAATCCAACGTGGTTTCCTTCCTTAATGATTTCGACCCGGTCTTTTCGTTAGAGACCGACACCTTTCACGATGCCTGGCGCATTTACGGCGCAGATGCAGACAAACCGGTCAATGAGCTGCCGCGCAAAACAGCATTCCAGCGCGCCTATGCCGATTGGCTGCAAAGCGGTCACAAGGCAGGCGTCGGTTACGGTGCCTTCCTCTTTGACGGCAAGCAATTCATCCGCGTTTCCGGCACCAGCGAGCATATCTGATTTTCAATAAAAAACGGTTTCATCCTTTCATTAAAAGAGGATGAAACCGTTTTTTGTTAAAACTGATTACCCGCGGATCGCGGTAATCAGCACCATGATGCCGTAGATGACCGGCTGATGCACCACATAAATTACAAGGGCATGCCGACCGATCCAAGAAAAGAACGGCACCCGGCTTTGGTACATAAATTCGGGAAAACGCCCCGCCTTTGCAAACCTGCCGAGAAACGTCCCCGCAAGAAACATGAACACCCACGGCAGCAGCGGGAAATAATCGGCAGATGCAAAATCCGGTGAACGAAATCCAAACGGGAATCCAAAACGGTATGCCGGGCTCATTGCACCCACCTGCAGCGCCGGAACCCCGGGCAAACCGAGATATGGCGAACTGCCGAACACCAGCCCGCAGGTGAGTAAAAACAGCACCGCACAAGCAAGAAATCCCCACCAGAACGGCACCCTTGCCAGCACCTTTTGCAGCAAGCCAAACAGCAGCATACACACTGCAAGCAGATGCAGCACCCCAAACCAGATTGCCTCCTCGGGAACCACGATCACCGTGGCAAGCGTCACGATCAGCGCAATTCCCAGCAGCTTTGCGCCCCGCATCAGATTGCTGTGAGAAAGCTGAGACGAAATGCCTGAAATTAAAATAAACGCCGCCGCAAAAAAAGGCTCTGCAGGCATAAAAAACCGGAACACCTGTGCCATCCAATCGGTATTGAACAAAAATGCAATCAGATAAAATGCATGGTAAAACACCATGCAGAACACCGCAAATCCGCGAATTTCATCCATCAGATGAATTCTTCGTGCCGCAGCATGGGCTTCTTTCATCGGCAAAATCATTCCTTTCCCGTGGGAATCTGGATTATTCTTCTGCGCCGCCGAGCTTTTCGGCAACCTGAATCATCACGGCACATTCCATGCGCTTGCGGAACAGCTGGCAGCCATATTCATAAACACCGCGGATATTGCCCGTTGCGTGATACGCATTTGCCGCACAGCCGCCGGAGCAATAAAGCTTTGCCCAGCAGTCCTTGCATTCGGGGCGGGCATACGCATTGCACTGCTTGAATTCCTCGCGAAGTGCGGTGTTGGTTACGCCGTCCCAGATGTTTCCGAGGCTGTATTTGGGGTCGCCGACAAACTGATGACAGGGGAAAAGCTCACCCCATGGGGTGACTGCCATATATTCCGTTCCCGAACCGCAGCCGGAAATTCGCTTATAAATGCACGGGCCGCCGGTCAGGTCAATCATGTAATGGTAAAAGGTGAAACTGCGTCCTTCTTTTTTGCGTGCGATCATTTCCTTGGCAAGAATTTCGTACTGTTCCATGACGACAGGCAGATCTGCCTCGGTCAGTGCATACGGGTCACCCGGTGCGCAAACCACCGGCTCCATGCTCAGCTCGGTAAAGCCGAGATCCGCCATGTGAAAAACATCGTTTGTAAAATCAACATTGTTGTGCGTAAATGTGCCGCGCATGTAATAATCCTTGCCGCCGCGCCGACGGACAAGCTCCTGAAATTTGGGCACGATTTTATCATAGCTGCCGTTGCCTGCATAGTCCTTGCGCAGGCGGTCGTGGATTTCCTTGCGCCCGTCCAGGCTCAGCACCACATTGCTCATTTCCTTGTTGGCAAACTCAATCACGTCGTCGTCAATCAGCATTCCGTTCGTCGTGAGCGTAAAGCGGAAGTTTTTGTGATGAATCGGCTCCTGCGTGCGGGCATACGCCACCAGCTGCTTGCAGACATCCCAGTTCATCAGCGGTTCTCCGCCGAAGAAATCAACCTCCAGATTGGTGCGCGTACCGGAATTTTCAATCAGAAAATCAAGCGCGCGTTTTCCCACCTCAAAACTCATCAGCGCGCGGTCGCCCTGATATTTTCCCTGGCTTGCAAAGCAATAGGTGCAGTTGAGGTTGCAAGTGTGCGCAACGTGCAGGCACAGTGCCTTGACCACATTACCGCTGCGATTTTTCAGCTCGCCTGCCATCTGTTCGTAATCGTCCGGCGCAAAAAGCTTTCCGCTTTCCTCCAGCGCGCGCACATCTGCCACGCAATCGTGCAGCTCCTGCTCGGTCACGTCCTCGCGGTCGCCATATTTCTGCATCATGGCAGCAACAATTTCATTCTCGGTGGCAGTTTGGTACATTGCGATTACATCGTAGGCAATCTCGTCCACGGCATGCACCGAACCGCTGCACATATCCAGCACGATATTATAACCGTTCAATTTATATTGATGTATCATATGGGCTCCTTCTTTCGGGTATGATCGGATTTTTCATAAAAAAATGCCGCCTGCGTAAACCGGCGGCATTCTCTTGTGCAGCAAAATTATTTGTTTTTGTTTTCGCACTTCTGATTTGCAACACCGCAGGAGGTTTTGCAGGCAGACTGGCAGGAAGTCTGGCATTCGCCGCAGCCGCCGGTTGCGCAGCTCTTCTTCATGTCGCGGGTTTCAATCGTCTGAATTCTCTTCATCGTGATAATCTCCAATCATGTAAAAAATGACTTGTCTTGCACTCAATCCGCACCCAAAACAGCAGCGGAATCATCAGACAGGTGTTTGATTTTATGTGCTTTCAGCATATCATATTCCAATGGTGTTGTCAAGATTTTGCCTTGCGTTTTGCCTGTTTGCATGGTATAATAACAAAATAAAAACGGGAATGAAGTTCTCCCGCGGGCAACCGGAACCGCTTTGAAACAGGGTTTTCTGCACCACAGCGTGCAGCTCCTGCTTCGGCTGATGACTTCTGTGAATTTAAATTCGCAGGAGTATTGGCTTTTGTCGGCTCCTGCCTGCGGGAGGTTTTTTTGTTATGCTCACTTCTCTGGCACTGATTTTTCTTTGCGGCATTGCCCTTGGCTGGATTTTTGAAAAACTTCGGCTGCCGCGGCTGGTGGGGATGCTGCTCACCGGGATGCTGCTCGGACCCTATGCGTTTGGGCTTCTGGACGGCTCTATTCTCTCTATTTCCGCCGATTTACGTCAGCTTGCGCTGATTATTATTTTAATCAAGGCGGGACTTTCTCTTAATCTTTCCGACCTGAAAAAGGTGGGGCGTCCGGCAATTCTTCTTTCGTTTCTGCCGGCAATCTGTGAAATTCTTGCCGTCGTGCTGCTGGCTCCTCCTCTGTTGGGCGTTTCCCGGCTGGATACGGCAATCATGGGCGCGGTGCTCGGCGCAGTTTCCCCGGCGGTGGTGGTGCCAAAAATGGTGCAGCTGATGGAGCAGCGCCGCGGCACGGCAAAAGGGATTCCGCAGATGATTCTGGCGGGCGCCTCACTCGACGATGTTTTTGTGATTGTTCTGTTTACGGCATTTACCGGACTTGCGCAAGGAGAACAGGTTTCCGCCTGGAGTTTTGCCTCGGTTCCGGTTTCGATTGTGACCGGTCTTGTAGGCGGTGCTCTGGTGGGCTGTGGAATTGCCGTTCTCTTCCGCCGCGTTCATCTGCGGGACAGCGTCAAAATTCTGATTCTGCTCGGCGTTTCCTTTCTGCTGGTGGCTGCGGAAGGCTGGCTGGACGGCGCGGTGCCGTTTTCCGGCTTGCTGGCGGTCATGGCAGCAGCAGTCGCCGTGCAGCGGCTGCACGGCGTGGCAGCAGGGCGGCTTTCGGTTCGCTTCTCCAAGCTGTGGGTTGCGGCAGAGATTGTCCTCTTTGTGCTGGTGGGTGCAGCCGTCAACCTGCGCAGTGCTGCAGACGCCGGTTTTGGCGTGATTGCGCTGATTCTGCTTGCACTGGTTTTGCGGTCTGCCGGGGTCTGGCTCTGCCTTTTGCGCACAAGGCTCAACCGCAAAGAGCGCCTGTTCTGTGTGATTGCATATCTGCCCAAAGCAACGGTGCAGGCGGCAATCGGCTCCGTTCCGCTCGCAATGGGACTTCCCTGCGGCGCAATTGTACTCACGGTGGCGGTGGTTTCCATCCTGATTACCGCCCCGCTTGGTGCAATCGGAATGGATTTAACCAGTGACCGGCTGTTAGATGCCGAATAACTCCCAAAATAAAACGGGATACAAACAAACCCCGAAATCCAATGCTCTAACCGGATAAGGATTTCGGGGTTACTTTTTTCTTGCTGCTGTCGGTTAATCCTCTTCTTTTGCTGCCGGAATCGGCAATGCAGCGGTTTTTTTGACGCGCAGCACCCGGATTGCATTAAGGATTGCCAAAATGGATACGCCAACGTCGGCAAAAACAGCTTCCCACATGTTTGCAACGCCGAATGCACCGAAAGCAAGCACGGCGAATTTCACAACTAAGGCAAACACAATGTTCTGCTTTGCGATACGCAGGGTGCGGCGGGCAAGGCGAATGGCATCGGCAAGTCGGGAGGGTTCATCCGTCATCAGCACCACATCCGCGGCTTCAATGGCGGCATCCGAGCCAAGACCGCCCATTGCGATTCCAAGGTCGGCGCGGGCAAGCACCGGCGCATCGTTAATTCCGTCACCGACAAAGGCAAGCTTTCCGCCGGCGGGTTCTTTTGCGAGCAATGCTTCCACCTGCTCCACCTTATCGCCGGGGAGCAGCTCTGCATGCACCTCATCCAGCCCAAGCTGCGCGGCAATGGATTCAGCAATGGGCTTGCTGTCTCCCGTCAGCATCACCGTGCGGCGAATTCCGTTTTCCTTTAACGCATGAATTGCGGCTGCGGCATCATGCTTTGGCTCGTCGGCAATCACCAGATAACCGGCATACACTCCGTTTACTGCAACATGCACCACCGTTCCGGCAGGTGTCTGTGCTGCAAACGAGATCTGTTCCCGCTGCATCAGCTTTGCATTTCCGGCGCAGACGGTTTTTCCCTCCACCCGGGCAATCACACCATACCCTGCAAGCTCCTGCACATCGCTCACCTTGCTGCGGTCGGGTAATTTTCCCCATGCTTCGCGCAGCGAAACGGCGATCGGATGGTTGGAACTGCTTTCTGCACAGGCTGCCGCAGCGAGCAGTTCCTCTTTGGTGCAGCCCTGCGGCACAATTTGCTGCACCTTAAAGATACCCTTGGTCAGAGTTCCTGTTTTATCAAATACCACCGTATCCGTTTTTGCGAGTGCTTCCAGGTAGTTGCTGCCCTTGACGAGCACTCCCATGCGGGATGCTGCGCCGATTCCGCCGAAAAAGCTGAGCGGAACACTGATAACAAGCGCACAGGGACATGAAATCACCAAAAAGACAAGCGCACGGTACAGCCAATCAGAAAACACTGCTCCCGGCACAAACAGCGGCGGAACAACTGCCAGCAGCAGCGCGGCAAGCACAACCGCCGGGGTGTACCACCGGGCGAACCGCGTAATAAAAGCTTCCTGCTTCGACTTTTTACTGCTCGCGTTCTCCACCAAATCAAGAATTTTGCTGACCGTTGATTCCCCGAACGGCTTTGTGACGCGTGCCGTCAACGCACCGCTTTGGTTAATGCAGCCGCTCAGCAGTGCATCTCCCGCACCAACCTCCCGCGGAACCGATTCTCCGGTCAGGGCGGCGGTATCAATCATGGAGCTGCCGGAGATTACCACGCCGTCCAGCGGAATTTTTTCACCCGGGTGGATCATGATGGTTTCTCCAACCGTAACCTCTTCCGGATCCACTTTTTCTATGGCATCGCCGCGCTGCACATTGGCGTAGTCCGGTCGGATGTCCATCAATTCGGAGATTGACCGGCGGGATTTTGCCACCGCACGCGCCTGAAACAGCTCACCGACTTGGTAAAACAGCATAACGGCAACGCCCTCGGGGTACTGCCCGATACACATGGCACCAATGGAAGCTACTGCCATCAAAAAGTTTTCGTTGAACACATCGCCGTGCAGAATATTGCGCAGCGCACTCCAAAGCACATCATACGCAGCCGCCGCATATGCCAAGCCAAACAGCACAATGGAAACCAGCGCATCCGCCTGCTCGGTGAACAGTCCGGCTGCAAACAAAACCCCAGCTGCTGCAATGCGAATCATTTTTTTCTTTTCTGCGTTCATGCAAATTTTCTCCTCTCCTATATGCGGCAAAATTACAGTTTTTTGATTGTAACACCCGGCTCAATGCGTTTCACAATGGCAGAAGCACCCGTTACAATTTCAGTCATATCATCCAGCGCGCTTTCAATGGTGAGTCTGGTTGTAACAAAATTAAGATTGGCAGCGGAAACACCAGGCAATGCCTGCACTTCACGCTCAATTTTTGCGGCACAATTTGCGCAGCAGAGACCTTCCAGACGAAATGATTTTTTCATTGAAAATGCACCCTTTCTTCTCATATAATTCAACATATTCTGATGGTACGCGTCAGGTCAAGAAATATTTTTATTGAACAATTGAACAATCACTCAATCGTTTATTCTATTATAGTTGAGTGATTGCTCAATTGTCAAGAGGTTTGCAAAATTTAATGTTTCCTTTTTCTGCGTTGTAAATAGATATGACCCATCTACCCGAAAAAAAAGATATGGTAACAATCGCATTTCAAAGCCTTAGA
>CAKXIK010000005.1:62167-83484 GCA_934875675.1 uncultured bacterium | reverse complement strand
TTTGTGGTGAACTCATTATACCATATCTCGCGGGAGGCTTCCTCTCTTTTTGGGTCACATCATTTTAACACATACAAATTATTTGAGCATTATTCAGATAATCTATTGATTCCGGATGTAAGCAGTGCTATCATAATAATGAAAATTCTCTTGGATTTGTATTGTTTTCAAACGGGATTCGTAAAAAGCAGAGAATAGGAAGGATATTGAATGAAAACTCATTCCAGATACAATATTGCCAGAAAAATACTGATTTTCTGGTGTCTGTTTATCGGCATCGGCGCGGTGGGCGGTGCAGCGTGTATGCTCATTGCGCCAGACGGCAGCATCATGGGGATGCAGGGGATGCTGCCCTATTTTCAGGTGCTGCCATTTGCCAAGGTGCTGTTTCAGAATTTCACATTTCCCGGTATCGCGTTGTTGTGTGTCAACGGCATTCCTAATCTGATCGCTGCAGGACTGCTGTTGGCGGGGAAAAAGTCAGGAATAATTTGCGGTACCGTGTTCGGCTTGACTCTGATGGCATGGATCGTCATCCAGTTTGTGATTTTTCCCTCCAACTTTATGTCGAATATCTTCTTCGATTTCGGCATCCTGCAGGCATTGACGGGCGGTGCTGCATGGATTTTTTACAATCAGGAGCATTTTGCGGTACATACCGGGGACTATCCGAACATTGGCACCAACCATCGTTGTCTGGTGGTTTATTTTTCCCGTATGGGATACACCAAACAGGCCGCGCTGCAAGAAGCCGACCGAACGGGTGCAGAGATCTATGAGGTGAAATCTACCGAGCGCACGACCGGTACTCTTGGCTTCTGGTGGTGCGGCAGATTCGGAATGCACGAATGGGATATGCCGATTGAAGAAGTGAAAGTCAACCTTTCTTCTTATGACCATGTGACAATCTGTTCTCCGGTATGGGTATTTCACCTTGCAGCACCTATGCGCAGTTTTTGCAAGGCGGCAAAAGGCAACATCAAGGAAGCAAGCTATATTCTGACCCATTTCAACCGCTGTGCATATCAGAGTGCGGTGAGCGAAATGGACGATCTGCTGGGGATAACAGCCACAAAGGCCGAGAGTGTGTGCGTTCAATGGGGAAAAATTCAAAAACGATATACTGCAGGAAAAAAGGATGAACCATATGAAGTTTGAAACAGAGCGGCTTTTTTTGCGTCCATGGGAGGACAGCGACGCAGAAGAGTTATATCAATACGCAAAAGACCCCGCAGTAGGTCCCGTTGCGGGCTGGCCGGTGCACACCAGTGCAGAGAACAGCCTTGAGATCATTCGCAATGTTTTATCTGAACCGGAGACCTATGCCGTTGTTCTCAAGGAAACAGGTAAGCCTGTTGGCAGCGTAGGTATTATGCGTAAAGGCAGCGCACCTATGAGCGATACCGAGGCGGAGATCGGATATTGGATTGGTGTGCCTTACTGGGGTAAGGGGCTGATTCCGGAGGCAGTGCGGGAGCTTCAGCGCCGCTGTTTTGAAGATCTTGGATGCACCGCGGTATGGTGCGGTTATTTTGACGGAAATGAGAAATCAAAGCGTGTGCAGGAAAAGTGCGGATTTACCTATCATCACACCGAAGAAAACAAGACGTGTGCCATTTCCGGAGCACTGCGAACCGAACATTTTACGTATTTAACAAAAGATGAATGGTTGAAGAATAAAAAACCGTCGGGGCTCCCTTATAAAATCCTTGACCTTGAAAGCTATTATCGTCGTGGTATATATCGGCATTTTACAGAAGACTGCAAATGTTCTACTTCCATTACTTCACGGCTTGATGTAACAGATCTATATGATTATTCGAAAAAAACGAATACAAAATTTTACATCAATTTTCTATACCTGCTCTCCAGAGTCCTCAATTCCCGAGATGATTACCGCATGGTTTATCGCTGGCAGACAAATGATATTCTGGTTTACGACAAGATTAATCCGATCCAGTACATTTTTCATGAAGATACTGAAACCTGTTCACCGGTGTACACAGAATATTTTGAGCATTATAATCAATTCTATCATGTATGCGCTGCAGATATCGCAAAAGCAAAACAGACAAGGGAATATGGCTTGGATTATGCCGGGCACCCCAACTGGTTTGATGCATCCTACATTTCGTGGCTTTCTTATGATTCCCTCAATGTGGAGCTGCCAGATGGATATCTTCACTTTATGCCAATTATAAATTGGGGCAGATTCCGGGATGAAAACGGGCGTAAAATGATGCCGCTGACAGTACGGCTCAATCACGCCGTTGCGGATGGCTATCTTGTGGCTAAGGTATTTTCACTTCTGGAAGAAGAAATAAGAGTGTTTTGCGCAAAGTCTATTTAAATTACCTTGCCTGCAGAGCAAATCAGATTTACCGGGGAAAAGCTTTTAAGCAATAATAATACATATGCGGGCAGTGGCGTAATCATCGGGCAATCGTCAGCAAGGAGGAGCACGATGGCAAGGAAGGCAGTCACGAAAGGCGGAAAACGCGACGAAATTGTCGTTGCTGCGCTGAGTCTGTTTTTTGAGAAGGGTTATGAAGGAACATCCGTGCGGTCTATTATGAACACTGCAGGTGGGGAGATCGGATTGTTCTACTACTATTTCAAATCAAAAGATGAAGTTTTTGATATCGCAATAGAACGTTTTGTGGAGGGCTATCGCCCAGGTTTTGAGAACGCTTTTGCAAAAGGTGTTGCAAATCCCCATTCGGCGCTTTCTATCTTTTTTGAGTTTGTCCGAACGTCCACCGTACAGTTCCGCCAAAAATATGACGGTACCCTTCACTGGGCAGTGCGTCGCGCGATTCGCGAACGGGCACTGGAGATTATGGAACCGTATCTGGAAAAAATTATCGGACTGCTGATTGAAAACGGAATGCCGGAGCCTTCGGTCGATCGCCATATTCTGGCTGTTATGCTCACCCACGGTGTAGGCGGCGTAATTCTGCATGCAGATGCAGAGGCTTATCTTAACGCTGAACCTGAAATGAAAAAAGCAGTGCATTTGCTGATGGGATCACCGGAGAGCATGTTTCGGTCTGAATCACTCTGATTAGAAACGTACCGAAGCGGAACGGCTTCGTTGTCGGATAAGGAAAAAGGTATGGTGGTTTATGAAAACAATTGAATATGGTGAGAATCATTCGCAGGTGATTGTACTGTTGCACGGCGGAGGACTGTCCTGGTGGAATTATCGTGAAGAAGCAGAGTTGCTGCAACAAAAATACCACGTGGTACTTCCGGTTTTAGACGGGCATGCAGACAGTGAAAGAAAATTTACGTCCATTGAAGACAATGCGTGTGAGCTGATCCGTTATATTGATGAACACTTCAATGGCTCAGTTCTGGCTATTTGTGGGTTGTCTTTGGGGGGACAGATACTTGCAGAGATGCTTTCTCAAAGAAAAGATATCTGTCAATATGCTGTGATAGAAAGCACTCTTGTCATACCAATGAAGATTACGCATCGACTAATCAAAAGTTCAGTTTCAGCCAGTTATGGACTCATCAAAAAGGCGTGGTTTTCAAGATTGCAATTTCTCTCGCTGCACCTAAAAGCTTCGCTGTATGAGGATTATTATAGAGATAGCTGTAAAATATCAAAAAGCAATATGATTGCTTTTTTGCAGGCAAACTCCATGTACCGAATTAAGGATGGTTTACATAATGCGGCAGCGAAAACGATGATACTTGTTGGCAGCAAAGAGTCAGGCAAAATGGCAGGTTCTGCGGTATTGCTGCATCAAGCAATCAAGGAAAGTACCCTTAAAGTTTTGGACGGGTATACTCATGGCGATTTCAGTCTCAATCATGCCGACGAGTATGTTTTTTTGTTGGAGAAGATGATAACCGGGTAAATGCTGACCGGTAGTAATTGGTCAGTGAAGTTTGCAGGCTTTTGCAAAAGAGGGTGAAAGTATGGCGTTTGATTACAAGAAAGAATACAAGGAATTTTATCTGCCGAAAAATACGCCGAGCATCGTCACCATACCGGCGATGAATTTTATTGCTGTGCGTGGCAGCGGCAACCCGAACGAGCCAGACGGTGCATACCAGCATGCGTTGAATCTGTTATATGGGGTCGCGTTTACTATTAAAATGAGTAAGATGGGTGATCGTCGTATTGACGGTTATTTTGATTATGTGGTGCCTCCGCTGGAAGGTTTTTGGTGGCAGATGGGTACAGACGGGATAGATTATTCCCGCAAGGAGGATTTTCATTGGATTTCCGTTATTCGTCTGCCGGACTTTGTGACACAAGAGGATTTTGATTGGGCGGTGGCGGAGGCAGCCAACAAGAAAAAACAGGACTTTTCCAAGGTGCAGTTCCTTAAGATCGACGAAGGCTTATGCGTCCAATGTATGCATATTGGTTCCTACGACGACGAACCGCAGACTATTGCGTTGATGCATAACTATGTTGAGGCAAACGGTTATGAAAGTGACATTACAGATCAACGGCTACACCACGAAATTTATCTTTCTGATGCGAGAAAAGTGTCGCCGGAAAGACTTAGAACCGTGATTCGTCATCCCATCCGGTTAAGATGTATATGACGATTTATCGATGAAAACGAGAAAAACCACCCGTCACCAACGGCAACTGTATCCGGTGGATGACAGGTGGTCTTTTTTCGCGATTTATGTGTTCCAGCCGGCTTCATGAAGCATCTGTCTGGCATCGGCAACAGAAAATCCCCGATGTAAAGCAGTTTCGTTTTCGGTGTCCCGCGGATTAACACCGCATTCCGCATAAAGCTGGTTCGCTCCCGCTGTCAGACAGAGTGCATCAGGTTCATGAACACACATGGCTCGCGGAGGGCGTGTGGTCAGAGTGGTAACGGCACAGATTTTTGCCAGGGTTGAAGAACTGATTTCCCCGCGGTCAAAAAGCGGTGTGCCGGGTACACTGATGCGTTTCATCACTGCCATCACTTCAACGGGATAACTGCGGATACGGAGCATTTCATCGGCAAGTTCTTCAGCGGAATGCTCCGGACCAATCGGTTCCACACAGTAGTAGAGAACGAGCCCTGCTTCACGAATTGCGTCCAGCGTTTTCATTCGCCGCTCTTCCGCAACACCCGTGTCAATCTCTTCCCGCAGTCGGCATACATGATAAGCTCCGGTTGCTCCGGCGCGTTGCATGGCTTGTGCATAGGGCAGATCAAAATCAGCGGTATTTGCAACCAAACGCATTTCGTTCGGAATGACGCTGCGCACCGCACGAAGATAATCCAAAAACACCTCGCGGTCAAATTCCGCAGTGGTCATTAAAAACAAATCATCAATCCCAGAGGCGGCAAGCTGCTTAGCCTGTGAAACGGTGTCGGCAAGGGATTTTACAACGGATGCTTTTCCCATTTGTGCCTGCTGAGAAAGACTGCAAAACTTACAGTTAACATGGCAGGGCTGCATGTCCAGACCAATCTGCGCAAATATTATTCCGTGGTTGGAAAAAGTCTGGCGTGAATATTCGTTTGCAACAGATAACAGCAGATTATATTCGCTGGAATGCTCAGGAATTTTGAGCAATGTCAGAGCGTCTTTCCGGCTGAGTAATTGACCTCTCTGGCTTTTTTGCAAAATTAAACTAACGGATAAACTCATGTAGGAACATTCCTTTCTGCTCCGATGTAGATTTTGTGGTGAGTTTAGCGCACGGAGTTGTGTGTTAAACCGAAAAACACAAGTATATGCACCTTGTATTGTAGGTTATTCCGTATCAGCAACCGTGGAAAGATATCCTTCATACCAGTGTAACGCGGATTGAACCGTTTTGCGCAGGGGCATTCCCTTTCCTGCCAACAGAACGAGCCGATTATTTGCTTTGCCGTTCCATACAGAAAGCTGAACAGACGGACCGGTGCAGTCTGCAAAAAAAGTACCGTCCGCAAGCTGCACAAACCCCTTGATTCGGTAACAGGAATCGCTGAGCTGTACAAGACAGTGCTGCATCGAATCGCTTGTCATGCGGGAATCAACCAAAAGACAGGTCTTTTGCAGTGTAATATCAGGCGCTGCATCGGAGAAAGAAGGCTCCGATACGGCTGTAATCAGGGAAAGCCAGCTGCGTTCAAAGCTCCCGAATCGGGTTTGCATAATTTTAGCGCCGGGGTTCGTCTGAAGAATCAGATTTGTTGTTTCTTCAAGCTGCTGCGGGGTAGCGAGGTCGGTCTTATTGAGCAGCACGAGAGAAGAAACGGCAAGTTGTCTGCGGCAGACCTGCGCGGTGGAAAAAACTTTGGGAAGTCGCACGGCATCGGCAAGGCAGATGCATCCCCGGTATTGAATCTGCGGAAACCGGTGCAAAACGGCGGCAATTCCTGTGGGATCGGCAAGCCCGCTTGCTTCGGTGAGAATTACATCTGGGCAGGACTGCACCGCTTTTTTCAGTGCATCTTCAAAGCGATCAAGCCGGCAACTGCAAAAAATTGATCCATTGCAGATTTCGTCCAGCTCGGCGCCAATTTCCTGCAGCAACGCACCGTCAACGCCCTCGCGACCGAATTCATTGATAATCAGATGAATTTGGCGGGGAAGAAAAAGCCGGACAAAATTTTTCAAAAAGGTAGTTTTGCCGGCGCCCAAAAAACCTGAGATCAGATAAAAGTCCATGCATTTACCTCTTTCGGTCACAGAACCTCATGAATCGCTGCTTCCAGCTCTTCCTTATCAGGGATGATAGAGGAGAATTTCAGTATTCCGTTGATATAGATGCAGGGAAGGTTAGTAACGCCCATTTTTTTGCAGCGGGCGATGTTTTCCCTGATAGTGAACTTGTATTCCACCAGATCAATTGCATCACCAAAAGTATCTTTTGCAACGTTGGCAGCACCCATCATATAAGTGCAGGCGGCGCAGGTGGCGCTGTCGAGTGTAAAGACTTCCACCAGTGGTTTTTGCAGATGATCGTAGTCGGGGAGAGAAACGTCAATATCAAAGGTTGCGGACGTATAGTTTTTAACCATTTCGGCGGTTTCCGCGGTATGCAGAACCGCCTGAGCCGCACCAATGGTGTTCTCCACCGGGATGGCATACGGCATGTCGCAGCCCGGTGCCACAATGAAATTCCGGTATTCGGGTAGCTTTGCCAGAAGATCAACCACGCATTTCATGTTGTCTTGCTGGGTGCCGTGCAGCATGACGCTCGTCAGCGGAATGTTGCCGCCAATGACCACGTTGTAGCAGTCACAGATTGCCTTTGCTGCGATAATATCAACATTTTCGTCAACAGAGATAGAATCCGGTGCTGTCTGACACATACATTCGATATTGCGGGTTGCGTTTCCGCAGACAAAGAAGGAGGAAAAACGCTTTTTGTCCTCACGGAGATACTGGAACAGTTCCGTGTAGGGTGTGGTCAAAAATTCCTCAAAATGATCGCTTGAAATCTGGGAAACGAGCGGGTCTACAATTGCGATAACATCCATTCCCGCTTCCACATACAGGTCAATCATGCGTTTTGCGCAATCCTCGCAGAAATGAAGCAGATCCTTTACGTAATCCTCATCGTCAAACATGTCCATAAAGATATCGTTGCCGCGCAGATGGCTTGCCAGGGTAAACGGACCGCACAGTAAGCCGTAAAGCGCAGTAGTTTCACCGACCTCTTTTTTCATCCGGCGCATAGCGGAAAGTACCATCGGCATCCGTCCGGAATCGGCGGTTGGCAGCTTGCAGCGGCAGGGTACCGTCATGGTATCGGCGAGCGGATGACTTGACACACTAGGAGGGCCGTCCTTTGCCCAAACCAGTTCACAGCCCAGGATTTCGGCTTCCAGCTGAAGGTCAAAGATGACCGGCTGTCCATCTGGCTTGTAAAGGCGGTTAACCTCCAGCAGTGCCTTGACGAGCGTATCTTCATTGGTCAACACTTCGGTTGCATCAGCACCAATCAATTTACCGGCATGAACTCCGGCAAAGGGAACCCAGGGTGCACGGTCAGTTATTTCGTGGCGAAGGGCAGAAAAAATTAATTCTTTCGGTGTCATCAGAATTCCTCCAAATTTCATCTTCAAAAATTTATTTGCAAGTAAAACATATTAAGACGGTCACGGGTCTTAATGTGTCCATAGTTTCAGAATACAATACTTTTTAGCGGATGGCTTGAAGTTTTTTGCGAAGGTTGGTATTTTTATGCGATGATGCAGATTTTTTGTGTAAAAAATCCTAATGAAGACCCTTGCACTTTTTGAATCATTTTCATATTCCGCAATCAGTATGATTCGATGCGAAACAAAAAGAACAAAAAAGCACAAATCATTGTGCAAAAATACAAGGAAAAGAAAGCGGATAGAGGTATATTAAAGATACTTGCGATGGGAGTTTTATCCGGGTTTCTTAGTGGGAGAAACAATGGGATGAGCAGGAAACGGATTGCTTGTAATAAAATTTTGGTTATAAAATGGAAATCGTTTGCTTGCAAAACGGTTGGATTCATGCTATCATAAAAAAAGTTTACAAATAGCGTCGCAATAGCGCAGAAAATTTGCGCTGTCTGTAAGGCGCGAACAATTGAATATTGAAAACGAATCCAAAGGAACGCGCATGAGAGAGCGCCGGGGGTGGAAGCCCGGTGCGAGCGCACTGGCCCGCAAGGGGCAGCTGTAGTGTGGAGCGTTCGCCCAGAAATGTCATTGATGCGGCAGTTGAAGGCCGCATTGAGAAGACGGGTGAGCGTGGAGAAGCATAGCCAGAAGACTTATTCGCTTGAACATATGCTTATACTGATTTCGCATTAGAAATGGTATAAAAATTTAGGAAAACTTGGATCGCAGGGGTTTCTGAAAATTTTTATCTGCCGTTTCCATGGAAATTAGTGTCAGGCAGGAGTGTATCCTGCCTGAGGGTGCTTTTGCCGCCGCCATGTGAAAGAGAATCCAATGGATTGTTTTTCACATGGCGGCTTTTTCTATTTCAATAAAAACAAGGGGACGGTGTCATGTTTAATCCAGCCAAAAGAAAACAGCAAATCCGCAATGGTATTATGGTAGTGGTAATCGGACTTATTTTAACCGCAGGCATTCTGATGGTGGGGGGGCTGAAGGGATGGTTCGACGGAAATGCACCGGTGCAGATTACGCAGGCAGACGGAACCACTAAAACGGTAACCCTGTCGGTTTCGAATAAGCTTGGCAATGTAACGATTGAGCGCAGCGGCGTAGCTTATGCTCTTTCGGAAAAAATCGCGCTCAAGAACGGTGATGTAATTGAAACGCGCAACCGTTCATTCGTTGATATCAAGTTCGGAAAAAATGTCGTGAGTTTGGATGAGAACAGTCAGATTACCGTTTGGGTTGGGGATAGCGGCGTATCGATTACGCTGTCAGGCGGAGCGCTGGTTGCGGATATCGGCGAACCGTTTACGCTCAAATTGATGAATACGCAGGTTGCCGCGCAGCAGGCGGTGTTTGCTGCCAGCGCTCCGTGTGGCAGCGCAGTGGTGTCGGTGCTTGCCAATACCGTGCAGGTGGGTGCACGGGAAGTGACGCAGGGGAAGTCCGCCAGTATTCTTGCGGACGGAATGCACGTTACACCAATGTCCATAGAGTCTTTGAGTAATTTTGAACTTCAAAAGCTATCCAATCTGAGCCAATCAATCAGTCTTTGCTTTACAAAAGCAGAATTGGAAGAACTGAGAAAGCAGCGGGCAAATGCAATCAAAATTCCGGAAGATACACCGCAATTAGAGGAAACACCAACGCAAAACAGCAGCGGGGAGACAGGCGATGCTTCCTCTGGAAAAACGGAAAGTTCTGTACAAATTGGCAGTACCTCTTCCTCGGCATCAGGGCATTCTCCGGGAGCAGGGAACACTTCCTCTGCAGCAGGGAACAGTTCGGCGGCAGGGAACGGCACTTCCTCGGCAGGTAAAGGCAGTTCGGGCAATCAGACCGGTTCTTCACTCAAATGCACCATTGAGATTCGCTGCGATACCATTCTGAATCATATGAGCGATCTTACAGAAGGGAAAAGCGGATATGTACCTTCGGATGGCATAATTCTTGCAACGTCTTCAATCAGCTTTTCCCAGGGAGAGACTGTGTTTGACGTCTTGAAAAGAGCATGCGAAATTGCAGATATTCAACTGGAATATTCATGGACACCCTTATACAACAGCTATTACATTGAGGGAATCAATCAACTGTATGAATTTGACTGCGGCAGCCAGTCCGGCTGGATGTACAAGGTAAACGGCTGGTTTCCCAATTACGGATGCTCGGCATACCATTTAAAGGATGGAGACGTGATTGTATGGTGTTACACCTGTGAGGGGTTGGGAGAGGATGTTGGCGGAAGCGTAGGATGACCTGATCGGAAACATTCTTGCCGCATTACGGCAATGAGATAGATTTTCTGCGGACGGATGTCCGTATCATTTGATTGAAAAGGAAGGATTTACAGGATGAACCAAAGAAGTTTTTTAAAAAAGACGGTTTCGCTTCTGTTGACGGTGGTTATGGTATTCGGCCTGATCCCTGCCAAGGCGTTTGCAGAGCAAGGGGATACCTCCAAGCTTGCCTCTTTGATTATTCACACAGGATTTTCGCCGTCCAATACCAGTGTCCTGCTGAAAAACAGCGGAGACAGCTACACGACAGGGGGCACCTTTGCATCGGATACGCTTTCTTATGAGCTTGCCGCGCAGACAGACCATGTTACACAGCTCCGTTTTCGGGCGGTGCCTGCGGAATCTGGTGCAACCGTAACACTTCATTACGGCGAAAATTCAAAGGATATCACGTGGACGGAGGGAAGTTCAAAATGGGCAAATTGCCTCACCAGCGGCAAAAATGAGTTTACCATCAAGGTTACGCCTCCCACAGGTTCTGAAAAGCTTGCTGCAACTTATACATTTACAGTCGATTGTGTGCCAACCCTTACCAGCCTTTCTGCAATGAGCGGGAACACACAGCTTTATCTGGACAAAACTTTCGCTCCCGCAGTAAGGGATTATACGCTTACGGTGCCGGAGACAGCCCAGAGCGTTACGCTGACTGCAGCACCAAAATCTGGGGACTATCGCGTTACCTATAACGGAAGCGAATCCAATACGGTTGATATTTCCAAAAGTAACCGCATAGCGATTGCGGTTACGGCGGGCAGCGGAACAGATGCGCTCACCAATACCTATACGGTGTCGCTTCTCCGTGCAGTACAGCATGATTTTGTAATCAATGCAACCCCTTCGGATGCAATCGTCAAGGTGTATGACCAGAGCGGTCTGAGCATCCCGGCTAATGCGCAGGGCGCTTTTTCCGGATTGTTCGGGAATTACGCATACACCTATACCGTGTCCCGATACGGTTATGCTGCGCAGTCGGGCACCGTTCCTGCGGAAGGCGGAAAATTGAGTGCAGCTTTGGAAAAAGCACCGGACAGACTTGCTGATGTTGATGTGTACTGGAAGAATTTTCGCGGCAGTGACGCCAATATGGCAATTACCAATGTGCTGCTGCCAATTGACACCAAAAATATCAACCTGAAATGGAATGCAAAGCTGGGAAGTGGTTGGGGTGCAGCGCCTTCCGTGCAAATTATTGCGGACAATGCACTGATCGTCATGGCGGGAACCACGCTTTATAAGCTTGACTTGAAAACAGGAAAAACCCTGGCCACCGGTACGATGGCTGCAGCACCCAACTTTGGTTATACACCGCCAATCTATGCGGAAGGAATGATTTTCTGTCCGCTGAACAATGGGTGTGTGCAGGCATTTAACGCTAAAACACTGGAATCTCTTTGGGTTTACTCTGATCCGCTCAAGGGGCAGGCACTTTCTCCGATCACCTATTCGGATGGATATCTTTACACAGGCTTCTGGAACGGAGAGACGAAGCAGGCTAATTTCGTTTGTTTGAGCGTTACAGACGAAAATGTAACACAGACAAACGAAGCCAAAACTGCTACTTGGCGTCACACACAGGCAGGTGGATTCTATTGGGCAGGTTCCGTAGTTGTCGGGGATGTGGTTATCGTCGGTACAGACGACGGAACCGGCGGTTTTGACGGAAGCGCAAAGCTGTATTCATTCAATAAATATAACGGAACCGTCATCAGCGAATTGAACATTACGGGAGATCAGCGTTCCTCAATTGCCTATGATGCCGCGAGCGGGAAAATTTATTTCACTACAAAATGCGGATATCTTTACAGTGCCGTTGTGAATCAGACGACTGGTGCGATTTCCGCCCTCAAGGGTGTCTGTCATAATGCGCAGACCACCAGCACGCCGGTGGTTTACAAAGGCAAGGTGTATATCGGAACGGGCAGCGGTATTTCGTCCACCGGTTCTTCCGGGAATCTGTTGGTTGCAGATGCCGAAACGCTTGAAATGCTGTATGCGGTTGGGCTTAAAGGTTATCCGCAGTGTTCCATGCTGATGACAACCGCTTACGAGGCTTCCACAGGGTATATTTACCTCTATTCCACCTATAACAGCACTCCCGGTGGAATTTCTATGATGAAAGTAAAGCCGGACAACACGAGTGCAGACGGCGCAGAACTGATCGAGCTTTATGATGCAGCTGGATTTGCTCAGTATTGCATCACCAGCCTGATTTGCGGACCGGACGGAACGATCTATTACAAGAACGATTCCGGCAATGTGCTTGCCGTCGGCGTGCCACAGGCAGAGGGCGTCATGAAGCTGATCGATGCGATCGGAACCGTAACGGCAGAAAGCGGAAATGTAATCACCATTGCGCGCAACGCCTATGATGCGCTGCCGGATGCTGAAAAGCCAGATGTAACAAATTACGGAGTGCTGACTGCTGCAGAGACTGCATTGCGGAGTTTCTTCCAGGGAAAAGCAGAAGCGTTGATTGCTGCAATTGGTACGGTAACACTGGAGAGTGAAAATGCAATTGCAGAGGCAAGGGCTGCCTATGACGCCCTGACCGCAGAGCAACAGAAAACGGTTCGAAATTATCAGGTTCTTTTTGACGCAGAGAAAAAGCTGGCTGAATTAAAGGCCGCGGATGAGAGCCAGATATCTTCGCAGCCCGAAAGCTCATCAGCACCGGATTCTCCTGCGCCCGATGCCGCAACACCGGGTGATTCCAAACCGGATACCTCTGCACCGGATACCGGTGCTCATGGCAGCGGCAGTGTGTGGATGCTTCTTTTCTTCATTGCTTGCGGCATGATGTCGGTATGGTTTATAAAACGAAGACAGACCGAAGAAGAATAAACTACAAACTTGAATTAAATTATCTAAAAAGGGGACACATCGTTTGCTGAGGTGAGCGGTGAGTTCCCTTTTTCAGTGCCTTTGAACCGCATTAAGTGCGTTGTCGTGCGCCGTACCAAAAATCTGTGACGGGGATGTATTTTCGCTTGACAAGGTGTATTGTTTGTATTATTATAAACAATACAAAACGACTTAATTTTTGCTGAAAAGGGGAATGAGCGCAAAATGCTTCTGCAACTGAATTTTTCTGCGGATATTCCGATTTATCAGCAAATCCGGAATCAGATTGTGATTGGAATTGCCAGCGGTGACTTGCGGGTTGGAGATCGATTGCCGACCATTCGTGCATTGGCAGATGAATCGGGCGTCAATGTAATGACGGTGAACAAGGCATATGCCATGCTCAAGCAAGAAGGATATATTTCAGCCGACCGACGCGGCGGCACGGTGGTTGCCGGGGATGGCGGCAGAAGAGAATTATCTCAGCAATCAGAGGCAATGCTTTCCGTTATTATTTCAGAAGCCAAGCTTGCGGGCATGACAGAAAGTGAATTTTTACAGTTGTGCAACCGATTGTTTCAAGGAAACGAGCCGCATGCGGCAAAGCGGTGAAGGGAGTTTTTTTATGAGCGATACCATGGTTGGTGTCATTTTATTGGTGCTTTGTCTGCCGATATTATTTGTGTTGGCGGTGTTTTTGGTTAACGAAACAAAGCCGAAGAAAAATATTATTCTGGGCGTTACCCTGCCATTTTTTGCCCGTGATGACGCTGCGGTACTTAGGATTTGTGCTGTTTTCAGAAAAAAGATATGGATTTGCACGATATGTTTGCTGTTTCTGGGAATCCCGGTTTGTTTCTTTCCGTGGTTTTCCGTGCAGTTGACATTATTTCTGACCTGGCTGATCGTGGTAATTTTCGTGCCCAATTTTCTGTTTGTGCGTGCCCACTTGCAGCTAAAAGCGCTTAAGAAAGAAAAGAAATGGTTCTTTCAGCAGTATGCGGCGCAGACGGTGGTGGATATCAGCACAATGGGCAAAGTGCGCAAGCCGCTTTCTGCATGGTGGTTTATTCCGCCGATTATCATCAGTTTGGTACCGGTTCTGCTTGCGGCAATGCAGTACCGTGGGGAAGATCTGACGGGATGGTTTGTTTTCTGCGGATCGATGGCTGCAATGGTTTTGCTCAGTTGGCTTTGTTATCCGCTTATTTTTCGTCAAAAGGCAGATGTGGTGGATGATGACTCCAAGGTGAATGCGGCACTGACCAATGTGCGCAGGGTAAACTGGGGGCGCGCATGGATATACATTGCATGGACTACCTCATTTTTCGCGCTGTTTTTTTGGTTTTACAGAGAAAGCCAGATCGGGATTTTGATTTTTTCCTGTGTTTATTCCTTTGTACTGATGGTCCTTTGCTTCTATACGGAATTTTCCACTCGTCATGCACAGGAAACGCTTACGGCCCGCAGCGGACGGGTACAGTATGTGGATGAGGATGAATATTGGATCTGGGGCATGTTTTACTACAATCCGAATGACCGCCATCTGGCAGTGAATGACCGTGTCGGGATGAATATGAGCTTCAATATGGCGCGTCCTGCCGGCAAGATAATCATGGGAATCTGTACTTTGCTGGTTGCCGCCATGCCGTTCCTCGGTGTATGGATGATGGCGGTGGAATTTTCTCCGCGAACGGTTGAGCTGACAGAAGGCTCCTGTATTGTGACACATCTGACGGAGCAGTTTTCCGTGCGCTATGAGGAAATTGATTCTGCAGAGCTCATTTCAAAGCTGCCAAAATACTCCAGAACGGTGGGAATGGGGCTTGACTCGCTTTGTGAAGGAATATACAACATTTCCGGCTACGGAAATTGTGAGGTGACATTAGATCCGCGGGAATCGCCTTATCTTGTGATGAAAACAGGCGAAAAAACATATATTTTCAATTTGGAAACACCGCAGCAAACGGAAGAATGTTACCACACGCTGTCCCAAAAGACGATGGCGGACTGATTATGTTTTATTTGCGAATAAGAAAGGAAGAACGTTATGAACGCACCAGTTCTGAAAATTGAGCATCTGACCAAATCTTATGGAAACAAAATTGCAGTGGATGACCTGAGCCTTGAAATTTTGCCCGGAACGATTTACGGTTTCATCGGGCACAACGGCGCAGGCAAAACCACAACCATCAAGGCGTGCAGCGGCATCCTTCAATTTGATTCCGGTGAAATTACAATCAACGGTAAATCAATCAAAACAGACCCCATCGGCTGTAAAAAAGAAATTGCCTATATTCCGGATAATCCAGATTTGTATGAGTTTTTGTCCGGTATCAAATATCTCAATTTTGTGGCAGATATTTATGGAGTCGGAAAAAAAGAGCGTGAGGAACGGATTCACCGCTATGCAGATGAATTTGAACTGACCGCAGACCTCGCACAGCCTGTTTCTGCATACTCCCACGGCATGAAGCAGAAGCTTGCAGTCATTTCTGCACTGATTCATGAACCCAAGCTGTTGATTATGGATGAACCGTTTGTGGGGCTTGACCCGATTGCCACACATAAATTTAAGGAAATTATGCGTTCCCTCTGCCAAAGAGGAGGCGCAATCTTCTTTTCCACGCATGTGTTGGAGGTTGCCGAAAAACTCTGCGATCAGGTTGCCATTATCAAGAGCGGCAAGTTGGTTTCCATCGGCAGTATGGAGGAAGTTCGCGGAAACAGCTCGCTGGAGGAAGTCTTTTTGGAGCTGGAAAAGGAGTGATTTTATGTTTACGGCACTGCTCAAAACCCGTATGGCAGCAATGATGTCCATGTGGTTTCGCGGTTCCAAAAGTAAAAAACAGCGTTCCGTAGCGTTTAAAGTGTTGATTGGCATTTTTGCGGTCTATGTGGTGGGATGCATGTTTCTTATGTTCGGAATGATGTTTTCTTCCATTTTGCCGTTGGCAGAGGCAGGACTCGGATGGCTGTATTTTGCAATGGCGGGAATTATGGCGTTTGCGCTTTGCTTTATCGGGAGCGTTTTTACAGCGCAGCAGCAGCTTTTTGCTTCCAGGGATAATGAGCTTCTGCTTTCCATGCCGATTCCTCCGGCGTATATTCTTGGCTCACGCATGGTGATGCTGCTGGCACTCAATCTGCTGTTTGAAGCATTGGTCATGCTGCCCGCCGGTGTCATCTGGTGCATGTCCTATCGGCCGGATGTCGGTGGTGTGATACTGTTTTTGCTGGGCTGTTTGCTTTTGCCGCTGCTGGCGATGACGTTTTCATGCGTCCTCGGCTGGCTGCTGACCCTGCTGATGAACCGTATTCGCAATAAATCCCTGATCACCACTGTTTTTTCGCTGGCATTTCTCGGTGCTTATTTTTATGTGTTCGGCAATATCAATCAATATATGAATCTGTTAATGACAAACGGAGAGAGCATTGGCGCAGCGCTGCAAAGGGCAGTGTACCCTGCATGGGCGTTCGGAACGGCGATTGCGAACGAAAGCTGGAGTTCGGTGCTGGGCTTTGCTGCCTGTTGTGTGCTGCCGTTTATGTTGGTGTACTGGATTCTTTCCAGCAGCTTTATCCATCTGACGACGATGAACCGCGGTGCGGCTAAAATCCGGTATCGCCAAAAAGAACTCAAAACAAGCAGTGCCCCGGCTGCACTGCTGAAAAAGGAGCTGATTCATTTCGGCTCGAATGGCATGTACATCATGAATGCGGCGCTCGGCAGCTTTTTTACGCTTGCGGCTGCAGTATTGCTGATATTTTACCGTGATCTTCCGCAGCAGGTAGTCAGCACTATGCCGGAGTTGGAACCGTATCTGGGTGCAGCGGCAACGGTGATGATCTGCTTTCTGGCATCTACGAACATTATTTCAGCTCCAAGCATTTCGTTGGAGGGAAAAAACCTCTGGATCAGTAAAGCGGTGCCTGTTTCAGCAGCTACCGTGCTGTTTTCCAAAGTAAATTGCCATCTGGTGATTGCGCTGCCCCCGGCGGTGCTTGCCTCACTGAGTGTAATTTTTGTGCTGCATCCTTCGCCGGTGGGAATTGCGGCAGCACTGTTTCTCCCGGTGACATTCACCGTTTTTTGTGCGCTGCTGGGTGTAGTCGTCAACCTTCATTTCCCTAAATTTGATTACATCAACGATGTGGCGGCGGTGAAACAGGGAATCAGCAGTATCATCTGCATGTTTGGCTCGATGGGAGCGATATTTCTTCCCGCAATGCTGTATTTTCTTGTTTTGCAGCCCATGTTGAATGCCGATTTGTTTCTGTTGCTTGTTGCGCTGGTGCTGGCAGCCGTCTGTTTTGGCATGAGCCGCTGGATTCGAGGAAATGGTTCTCGCCGGTTTGAGGCACTTTAAAGAAAATGGTGGTTTAAATGAATCAAAAGAAACATTCTATGAAGTTTACAATTATTATTTTGGCAGTCGTCGCCGTTTGCTTTATCGTGATGAATCTGATCGGGATTAAAGCAGAGCCGTTGGAATCCGCAGTTAAAATCAGCGCACCGATGTTTTCACAGACCGTGAGCTATCAGGATATTGCAGATGTTCAGCTGCGCAGCGACATCAATTATGGTACCCGCACGTTCGGCTCGGACATGATTGGCATTAAGACAGGAACTTTTCGTAATACGGAATTCGGTGAGTATCAGTGCGCAGTCTATGCATCGGTCTCCGAATGTATCGTGATTCAAAAGGCAAGCGGGGACATTATTGTGTTTAATAGCAGCACAAAAGAACAGACCACTGAAGTCTTTTCCACTCTGCAGCAAAAGCTTTCCGGGAACGAATCCTGAGCTGAATCCGCGTGATGGCTGCATATCATAATTTTCCAGTCCCAAAAGCCCGATGTTTATCGTTTTTCTTAAAAAATTGAATTGACAAAAAGAGGCGGGCATGATACCATAGAAACGATTAAAAGCATTGAAAGAGACGGATGCCGAATTTCTGCCGGCAGAGAGAACATACATTTGCTGCGAGTATGTTTGGGCAGGGGCGGCGGACACCACTCCGGAGCTGCGGCACGAAAACGCGATCGTTCCAAATGCCGCCGCATTGCCTGCGTTATGGGGCAAAGAGCTAAAGTCAAGGTGGAACCGTGCTGAATCAGGCACCCTTGGAATTTTCCGGGGTGCTTTTTTGCGCCGCCGGCGCAGTTTGAAAAATGGAGGAGCATTCTTTGTCTAACACAAATCAAGAAATTCAAAAGCGCAGAACCTTTGCAATTATTTCTCACCCGGACGCCGGTAAAACAACGCTGACCGAAAAATTCCTGCTTTATGGCGGGGCAATTGCCTCGGCCGGTATGGTCAAAGGTAAAAAGTCCATGAAGCATGCGGTTTCTGACTGGATGGAAATCGAAAAGCAGCGCGGAATTTCCGTTACCTCTTCGGCAATGCAGTTCAATTATGAGGGGTATTGCATCAATATTCTGGATACTCCCGGTCATCAGGACTTTTCGGAGGACACTTACCGTACCTTGATGGCGGCGGACTCCGCCGTCATGGTCATTGATGCTTCCAAGGGCGTGGAGCGGCAGACCATCAAGCTGTTTAAGGTCTGCGTTATGCGTGACATCCCGATTTTTACGTTTATCAATAAGATGGATCGGGAATCGCGTGATCCGTTTGAGCTGCTGGAAGAGATTGAAAATGTGCTGGGAATCAAAACCTGCCCGATCAACTGGCCGATCGGTTCGGGACGTGATTTTAAGGGCGTTTTTCAGCGCGACAGCCGCAAGGTAATCGAGTTTACCTCCAATGGTGTTGCACGGGAGGCCTCCACCGTTGAGGCGGAGCTTTCCGATGACAAGAAACTGGAGGAACTGTTGGGGCATGATCTGCACAGCAGGCTGATGGACGATGTAGAGCTGCTGGACGGCGCAGGCGATGCATTTGATTTGGAAGCGGTTCGTCACGGTAAGCTTTCTCCTGTCTTTTTTGGTTCTGCCCTCACCAACTTTGGTGTAGAACCGTTTTTGGAGGACTTTCTGAAAATGACGACCTCTCCGCTGCCGCGTGAAACGGCAGAAGGAGTTGTGGATCCGTTTGATGAACGTTTTTCTGCTTTTGTATTTAAAATTCAGGCAAACATGAATAAGGCACACCGCGATCGTATTGCATTTATGCGCATCTGCTCCGGTAAGTTTGAAAAGGGCATGGAGGTGCAGCACGTACAGGGCGGGCGCAAGATCAAGCTTTCGCAGCCACAGCAATTGATGGCGCAGGATCGGGAAATTATTGAAGAGGCATATGCCGGAGATATCATCGGCGTATTTGATCCCGGTATTTTTTCAATCGGCGATACGGTTTCTTCGCCAGATTTTAAAGTCCGCTTTGAAGGAATTCCCACCTTTGCTCCGGAGCATTTTATGCTGGTGCGCCAAAAGGATACGATGAAGCGCAAGCAGTTCGTCAAAGGTATGGAACAGATTGCGCAGGAAGGTGCCATCCAGATTTTCAAGGAACTTGGCGGCGGTATGGAGGAAGTGATTGTCGGCGTCGTGGGCACTTTGCAGTTTGAAGTGCTTCAGTACCGGCTTCAAAATGAGTATAATGTTGAAATCATCATGAGTGGGCTGCCGTATTCTGAAATCCGTTGGATTGGGAATGCAGAACTTGACCCCAAAACACTGCGTTTGAGCTCCGATACCAAGCGTGTGCAGGATCTCAAGGGAAACAATCTGCTGTTGTTCACAAGTCCATGGAATATTGACTGGGCATTGGATCATAATGAAGGACTCCAGCTGACAGAATTCAGTAAAAACTGATTCCGGCAAAATACAACAGGTTTCTGTAAGGTTTGATAAGAATCTCAATTCGAGGTGGCACAAAAATCGGCAAAGCGCTTGGACTTGTGCATTTTTACGCTGCTTTATCAGAGATTTTTATTATTATCATTTGGTAAAAAGGAAAGGATTGATTTTTCAATGAAAAAGCAAATGTTGAAAAAGTTAACGTCCATTCTTGCTGTGGTGGCAGCATTTTCGTGCGGCGTTTTCACTGCCTTTGCCGATGTTTTGCAGCCTGTGACCGGCGGCAGCAACCACAAGTGGATTTGGGTGGTTGTGCTTGCCGTGGCGATTGTGGCACTCGTTGCCGTTGTGGTTGCCCTTGTATTTAATAATCGTAAAAAATCGCAGAATAACGAGGATGACGCGCAGAACAAGGACGAATAACGATCCTTGCAAAATAGCAACCAATAAAGCGGTCTTGTTCCGATATGATCGGGACAGGATCGCTTTTTACATTTTGAGAAGACAGACAATAGAGATTAACAACCCAAAATGGCCAATATGGAACTTAAAAAGCAAAAAATTTGTTAACTCTTGTGAACACTCTTGCAGGAGTAAAAGTTTATTGTTATAATGAATGCATAACTTTTTGAGGAGTGTACAAACAAATGATGATTTCACAAATGATTTCCCTGGCAAGCACCGCAACAGCGTCTGGCGCAGGACAGACCGGCGGAACTATGTCCATGCTGATTAGCCTGGTTCCGATTCTGTTGATGGTTGTGCTGATGTATTTCATGCTGATCCGTCCGCAGAACAAGCGCAAAAAGGCTGAGCAGAAAATGCGTGACAATCTGCAGGTCGGCGATGATATTACCACAATCGGCGGCATCATGGGCCGTGTGGTCAGCATTAAGGACGAGTCTGAATCTATTGTAATTGAAACCGGTGCAGACCGCAGCAAGGTTCGCATCAAAAAGTGGGCAATCGGCAGCTGTGATACCGTTCATGATGATGTAGAAGCGAAGTAATTTCCGGTATTTTTTTGATTCCCCCACAATATAATAAAGCAGGATTGATTTATGATCCAAAAAAGGGGGAACTGTCATGCGCTCCGGAAAATCTTCTGTTCGTGAAAATTCTTTCTGGAACCATATTCGTGCTGTCTGCTGGGGAGGTGCAGCCGGAGCTGCAGTTATGATGCTGCTTATTCTGCTGTTTACCGTAGTGTTTGTAAAGATGCGGCAAGTCCCGCAGGCAGCGGCAGTTCCGCTGACGATTGCTGCTGCTTCCGCCGGTTCGTTTATCGGAGGATATGTGGCGGGAAGGATCGCACAGCAAAAAGGAATTTTGTATGGTTTTTCAT
>CAKXIK010000005.1:0-62087 GCA_934875675.1 uncultured bacterium | reverse complement strand
GCTTCTGTTTGTGCTGCTCTTTCTCTGTGGAGTAATCATTGTGCGGGAGACCTTGGCACCAGCCATGTTTGTTAAGATGGGATTGATGATCCTTTTTGGCATCATCGGAGGTATTCTTGGTGTCAACCGCAAAAGCAAGGTTCGAGTTCGCTGAGGTGCGGTTCAAAACGACTGGAAAAACTGTTGCAAAACGGATCGCCGCAAGGCCGCTTTCATTTGGTGATTGAACCGGTGGTAGCGGCACTGCATTGCGTTGTTTTGCAGCAGTTCTTTTTAGCAGAAAAATTTTCGGGAAAGAACCGTACGCCCAAAAGGACTTTCCTTGATGAATGTATCGTTGAAGTATGGAATTCATAAAAAGGGAAGATGGTAGTAATGAAGGGGCTTATCGGTTTTATTGGTGCAGGAAATATGGCAACTGCAATTATCGGCGGAATTCTTCGTTCCGGTATTGCACAGCCTTCATCGATTGTGGTTTGTGACAAAAGCGAGGAAAAATGCAATCAAATGCAGGCAAAAGGTTGTGTGATTGCTGCAGATGCTGCCGAAACCGTTCGCAAATGCCAAACTGTTTTTCTTGCGGTAAAACCGCAGAATTATGAGGAAGTCCTCTCTTCGGTGCGTGCGTCAGTCACAGAGGACAAGCTGTTTGTTTCCATTGCAGCGGGAATTTCGACGGCATATGTTTCAGAAAAATCCGGCTGCAGCAAAGTGATCCGCGTTATGCCAAACACACCGTTGCTGCTTGGCAAAGGGGCAACGGCTCTCTGCCGCGGCAATTGTGTTACAGAAGATGAATTTGAGCAAGTAAAAACAATTTTTGCGGCTTCCGGTATAGTGGAGGTTTTGGCTGAAGAGCAAATGAATGCGGTCATTTCAGTTAATGGCAGCAGCCCGGCATATGTTTATCTTTTGGCAAAAGCAATGGTTGACGGCGCAGTGGAACAGGGGATCGATGCTCAAACGGCATTGCGGCTGATTGCCGGAACCCTGGAGGGCAGCGCAAAGATGCTCACTGATTCCGGTCATACTCCCGAGGAACTGATCAAAATGGTTTCTTCGCCGGGCGGAACTACCCTAAAGGCACTCGATGTGCTTTATGACTGCGGGTTTGAAGCGGCATTAAAAGATGCGATGCAGGCATGTACCAACCGTGCGGAAGAATTGGGCCGCTAAGAAGGAGTTATATTCTTTTTCAATTTTGCATAGGTATTCCCGTAATGAAAAAACGGGAGGATTTGTGCATCATGAAAAGAACACGTAAAGGAATGCCGGATCTCAGCAGAATTGAATGGAGCGGTGTTACCCAGAGGATAGCCAAAAGCCGCAGCTGGATTTTGCTGTGTGGAATTTTGCTGTTCGGAATGGCGATTGGTGCATTGCTATGCAGGGGAAGCTCTCCACTTTCTCAAGACGGTGTTGCATTGTTGGTGGACGAGTTTCAAACACGCCGCAGTGACCAAAGTTTCTGGTTGACATTTGCCTCATCGTTTGAAGCGTTATTTATTATTTTTCTATTCTTGTTTCTCAGCGGTGTTTCTGCAGCAGGAATTGCGGCGGTTCCATTGGTGCTTTTGTTCCGAGGAGCAGGTCTTGGACTTGTAATGGGATATTTTTATACATCATTCGGCATTCGTGGTTTTTTGTATGTTGTTGTGATGATATTGCCCAATGCATTTTTATCCTCTGTGGCATTCATTGTTCTCGCGCGGGAAAGCATGCGGCTTTCTCTGCGAATTTTTCGCTTTTTTCGCCCCGGAGCAGCAGAGGGCTCCGTCTGGTCGGGGTTCCGTGTTTATTGCATCCGCTGCGGTTTAATGTTAATTCTTTTGTGTGTTTCCTCGTTGATTGACAGTGTGATGGCGGTGGCATTTGGTGCTCGATTTTCTCTGTGATTCTCCGGTGAGAAAACCAAACAGGATGTGTCTCGATTTGAATGACTATAAAAAGGAATTTGAGCGTTTTTTGCAAGAGCAGAAAAAACTTTCAGAAGGAACCCGTGCATTCTACCTGGGAGATTATCGCAAGTTGGTTGCGTTTGCACAGCGCCAGAGAATTGAAGATCTGGCAGATATGTCTGCCGGAGATCTGAATGCTTTTGTCCGTTGGCTCAATGGACAGGAGAAGTCCCCGGCAACCGTGAATCGATCCATAGCTGCCGTGCGTTGTTTCTTTTCTGCCCTGCAGTCATACGGAATCGTGCAAAAAAATCCCGCCGAATGGATGGTGGGGCAAAAGATTGCCCAGCGTGAACCACAGCAGCCGGTTTGCGAGGATGCCTTTGAAAAGATGGTGAAGGCAATCTGTCCCGATTCTCCTTCCTGTGCAAGGGATCTTGCAATGATCGTCCTGCTGCGTGAAACAGGTGTTCGAATTAATGATCTGCTGCAGATGAATGTGCAGGATGTCGAGATGGAAACAAATAGTTTTTTGTGCGGAGAAGAACGGAAAAAACTTACGCCGTCTTCTGCCGAAAAAATTCAGAATTATCTTGTTCTGCGTGAAAGGCTTCAACATCATACGTCAGAACCGGCGCTTTTTCTAAACCAATATGGCAAAAGAATGAGTCGGCAGGGTTTTTGGAAGCAATTGAAGAAATATGCAGCAGAAGCGGGCGTTTCCCAAAGTATAACCCCGGGTTCGCTTTTTATGAAAATATTGTAAATCCTGTGATCTTACTTTTTGTGAGACGCGGAAAATAAAGGACAAGCAATCAGCCGGAGACGGCAAAATCAAAGGAGATGTCATCATGGGTTTTCTGTCGAACCGATACTCCAAGCCGGGACCCGGCGTTGGAAAGGACGAACCTGAAAAAAGAAGAAAAGTCGTTTTTTTTTAAATCATTTTTAGTAACTTCTGGAAGCTTGAGCAGGTTAATCTCATTTTCTTAATGCTCTGTATTCCGATCGTAGCATTGATGTTTGGCATTAATTATCTGGTACTCAGCGTATTTCAGCTTGCAAATCCGCTGCTCAGCAATTTGCTGACCTTTTTGCCATTTAGCCTGCTTGCAATTCCGATGAGCGGTATGACGTACATTACGCGGAATTTTGCCCGCGAAGAGCATGCATTTGTCTGGTTTGATTTTTTTGATCAGATAAAAAAGAACTGGAAGCAAAGCCTTCTGCATGGTATTGTCACTTATTTTGTGATTTTTGTAGCATATTACGCCCTGACCTTTTATTTTGCTGCGTCCGCTTCTAAGGGATGGCTGTTACTGATTCCAGGCGTACTTTGTATGCTGCTTTTAATTGCATTTACCTTTGCACAGTATTATATTTTCCAGATGATCGTCACATTTGAGCTTCCGTATAAGAACATGGTTAAAAACGGACTGATTTTTTCCATCGCTGCGTTTTTGCGCAATCTGCTGATCACGATCTTGCACGTTGTGGTATGGGGCTTTACCATTCTGTTGCTGGCAACTCCGGAAACGTGTATTCTGGGCATTCTGTTGCTGTTGATCGGTATTCCGGCATTTTCTTCTATCTTCACCAATTTTGTCACCTATCCGGTGGTTGTCCGCTTTATGATTAAGCCGATGTATGAAAAAGACGAAAATAACGGAGAAACTGACAGTACAGCAAAAGATACTGATCATTATCATCCGATTGAGGAAGAAACAAAGGAAGAGTATGTGTTCGAAAACGGACGTCTGGTCAAAAAGATGGACGATGTTGAAACTGTGTTTGAAGACAGAAAGTAATCATTTGGTGTTTCAGCTTTTTGGCGGAGAGATAGCCTAAAAACGGCGTTTCTCCGCTTTTTTGTGTAAAAAAGGTTGTTGACCGCACCGAGTAGTCATGATATAATCAGTGCTGCTTCAAGAAAATCAGTGTTAGATTAGGCTTATATGAATCAAGATTGAAAAGCAGTATGACAATCAAGTAAAAAAGCTTTGATTGATGCGGGATTTACATAGAATTTGTCTGCAGCTTTATGAAAGATTGATCAGGATGATATGGAAGGCGGTCATAGGATGGAACCCCGGATGATTGTTGGGCAGATTCTCGGTGTTATTGGTGCTATTATTGCAATCAGTTCTTTTCAGTGCAAAGAGAGTAAGAAGCTGTTTCTGGTACAGATTTTGTCCACGGCGGTATTTTCAGTGCAATTTTACCTCTTATCAGCAAACACAGGGATGATCTTGAATATTGCGGGCTTGATTCGTGCAGTTTTTCTTTATTACGGTGATAAAAAATGGGCGCGCCATCCCGTTTCGCTTGTGTCAATCATTCTTTTGATGATCGTTTGCGGTGTAATTACATGGGACGGTTGGATCAGCTTGCTCCCGACGATTGCAATGGTTGTCGGTACTCCGTTTTTGTGGACACAAAACGGAAAAACTTTACGACTGGCACAGTTGTTTTGTATTTCTCCATGTTGGCTTACTTATAATGCAATCGTCCTGTCGATTGCGGGCGTTGGATGCGAATGCTTTAATATAGCATCTGTTATCATTTCAATTCGCCGTTTTGGGCTCAACGGATTAAATACAACCGGAAATGTGAAGAAAGATGCGGAACCGATGGTTGCGATGGAAAACATAAAAAGTGAATGATGGATTTATATTGCAAAGAATCGTAGATTCTAATTCTAAATAGAGAATGGTATGAAGCAGGGTTCGTTGACGCATCTTTGCATCAAAATGAAGGAAAAGCTCTGAGGTAATTGGACTTTCCAGTCTGATATGTACCCCCTATACTGGACACACAGTATAGGGGGTATTTTGCTGAAATATAGTAATGAGTATAAGATAATGAGTATAAGATAATGAGTATAGGGCTATATCGACAAGGCAAGTGGCCAGAAACACCGGAAGTGATAGGACAGGAAGACTTTCGGAAAATGATACGGCGGTGGGTTCGAAAAGAAGAAAGCTGTGGAATGGAGGCTATTTTCCACAGGGAAAGCAATCATGTTTGGTCGGCAGAGGAAAAGTATGAATTGGTAGCCAAGGTGTTAGCCGGTGGTTCGTGTAACAGTGTGGCAATTCACGAAGGAATAGAAATAAGTATGTTGCGCTGCTGGGTAAAAACATATAAAATAAAGGGGTATGAGGGATTGGCCGCGCATCGAAAAGGACGGCCCCCCAAGGAGCCTCAAATGAAGAAGAAAACAGTAGCAGCAGACCTGACAGCATCAGAACGCGAGGAATTCATCCGACTCAAAGCCGAGGTTGCATATCTGAAAGCAGAGAATGTAGTCATAAAAAAAGAGATCGCCTTGAGAGAAGAAAAAAGGACAGCGCAACTCAAGGCGAAAAAGCAGCGCTTGTCAAAGAACTCCGCGAAGAAGGATATTCCTTGAAACATCTGTTGGCAGCAATGGAACTACCCAGATCAACGTATTACTACGAGATGGGAAAGACAAATAAAGTGCAGGAGAGAAATCGCAGTATATCCTGTGAAATTGTCGCAATTTTCAACGAGCACAAAGGCAGATACGGTGTAAGGCGAGTACATCAGGAGCTTATAAAGCGTGGTTTTTACGTAAATCATAAACGAGTTCAACGCGTTATGAATCAGCTGGGACTGGCGGGTAAGCGGCCTAAAGAAAAGTATCATTCATACAAGGGCGGCGTCGGTAAGGCTGCAGAAAATCTTGTCAACAGAGATTTCAGCACAGAAACGCCACTGGAAAAGTGGACAACAGATGTGTCCCAATTCACTCTGTCGTGGGACAAATGCTATTTTTCTCCGATTTTGGATATGAACACAAATGAAATCATTTCTTACAATCTTTCTCTCAGTCCTAATATGGAGCAGATCAAGGATATGCTTCAAAAAGCGTTTGAGCGTTTTCCGTCTGTGAACGGTCTGATTATGCACTCGGACCAGGGCTGGCAGTATCAACATGCAACATACCGAAATGAACTTCAAAAACATGGTATTATTCAATCTATGTCCAGAAAAGGTAATTGCTATGATAACTGCATTATGAAAACATTCTTTGGAAGATTGAAGAACGAGATGTTTTACGGATTTGAAAAGGAATATCCTTCTTTTCAAGCCTTTGCTATTGCGATAGATCAATATATCGATTATTACAACAACAGGAGAATTCAATCAAAAACAAAATGGATGCCTCCCTCGAAGTTCAGAGAAGCATCCATCACGCAAAACTAATTTTCTTATTTAATTGACTGTGTCCAGAAATTTGGGTACATATCAGTTGCGTTGAGCAATGGCAGGGATTTTCGTAATTAACAGATCAGATTCGAGGTATCAGAAGCATAGCGGACACAAACCAAGAAGGCATATGATTCACCCTGTTTTTGATAGATGTATTCTTATATCTATAAAAATTTGATGTCCGATGAGTCCTGTGTTGTCGTCCCATCTTTACATTTTTTGTGATAAAAGTAAACTGCTATCTTTGGATATCGGAAGATCTATTCCCGGTTTCATGACATAATATTACTACAGCAAACTGTTTTCTTAAAGAATAAGCTTTGCGGCCTTGTCCATTACTACATTGTGTTTGTTTATGAATTGATTATCATCACACAGTCTGTTAACGCTCCAAGTGCGTTCCGAAAGTGCCGCAAGGTTTTCCATTACAAAAGGAATTTCACGCTCGTAGCTGCAGCACCATGCAGAGACTTGAGCACCCAACACTTTTTCGGTTGGAGCAAGGTGAATCGGGTTGAGAGTTGCCCGCGACTTTTCCCACCAATGCTGCCAGTTGTATACATCCCACTTCATAATATCAAGCGGAGTCCAGCGCTGAATCGTGCTTGGCACAATATATAGCGGCTGCCAAGAGCCGTTGATGATTTGAAAACCCTCGTCCAGAAGATCATCAGCAAAGTTGTAGTGTGATTCCCACGCAATTACAACGGTCTCACGCGGGACGCGATGCGCACCTTTCTTAGGAAAGCCTTCCCAAACGATCGGTGTTCTGCCCAAGTCCAAAACGATTTGTGCAACTCTGCCGACAAAGTCGCTGTAAAGCTCTCCAACATCCTCTATGTGATGGTTCTTCATATATTCTTTGCAGTGCCTGCAGTTGTCCATGACTGGATATTCGCTTCGTCACCGCCGATATGAATATAGGGGGAATCAGGGAACATTTCACAAACCTCTTCCAGCAGCACACGGAGCGCGTCCGTCACAGATTTTTTGCCTGCGCATACAATTGCTTCATTGCTAATCGAATCGCCGTTTTCCGTGACCAACGCTTCCTCATCCTCGGAGATGGGATCATTGCCGAAAATGTTATAATAGGCGCGGTTGAGTGAGGTGGCGTGACCTGGTGCTTCAATTTCGGGAATCAAAATAACGCCCCTGCTTTTTGCATAGGAGACAAAGGATGCGATTTCCTCAAAGGTATAGCTTTTTCCAACGGTGGAGATGCGTTCGAAGGCCCTGGAGGGCAGTGTGTAACTTGGATCATCCACAAAATGAAGATGCAGATATTTGATTTTGTACAAAAAACAGAGATCAATATACTTGTAAACGGTGCTGGCGGGATGCCACAGACGGGCAAGGTCAACCATCAGTGTGCGAAAATCCTTGTCGGGATAATCCTCAATTTTGATGGAAGGCATCGTAAAACCGCTGGATTCCTGTGTAATCAGCTGCAGCAGCGTGGCGAAGGCATATGAAGCCCCCTCGTTGCTGGAAGCGATTAGCCTGATTTCGCCGCAATTTGCCTCCAACAGATAGCCGTCTTTCCGGACGGATTCATCATATATAAGCTCAATACCGTCTTCGGAGATTTTCATGTCATGCTCATAGATTTTTTGAAAGCTGCACCGGAAACCTTCCAGCAAATCGTTCCACTCGGAATGTTTTGTGAAAATGCTCAGGCTGCGGATGTCGAACGTATCTTCTCCGCCCTCCACTTTTTTGGGTACCGGAATTAATTTTACATCTGAATTTTTCATCGTATGACTCCTTTGAATATAATATTATGATGTATTCGCGGTTTTTATTTGTTACTTTTTCATCAGCTTGCGGTAATTGCCGGGAGTTACACCATATACCTTTTTAAAATTACGAATGAACACGGTGCTGGAGGTGAATCCGCAGTCCTGCGCGATCGAGTCGAGATTATCGTTGGTATTGAGCAGCTGTTCACAGGATTTTTTAATCCGCGTATTATTAATGCTTTCCAATAGACTCTGATTGGTTTCCTGTCGGAAGATTTTGGAGCAATATGCGGGGGAAAGGTCAAAGTAACTGCCAATTTCATTGACCCCGAGGTTAATGTCATTATAATGAGTATCAATGTATTCCAAAATATTCTGCCCTAAGCTCTTCACAATATGGTGCTCAAGATATTCTTGGCGGATGTCCTGCATACGCCGGTTGAAATATTCGCGGAAATTTTCAATCGTTTTGTAGGTTTCAATGCTCAAGTCGAACTGGTGATTGGAAAGCAGGCGATCCGATTGCGTGTCCAAATCGGCAAGGATGCTGTTTGCCTGGACACACATGTCTAAAATGAAACTGCGGGCAGCCTCCGGTGTGCCAGGCTGATGACCGGAAAAGCAGGCAGAAAAAATCTCGTCATACACCTGATTGATATTCATCGTTTCGTCCTTTACGCATTGAAGAAGCACAAGACGGGTGGAAAGATCTGGCGAAAAATTATAGCTCGCGCTTACAACGGGTAGACTGCAGTAGCAAAAAGCCTCTCCTAATCCAAAAATTACCTTATACTCCTGTGCGCGCCGTGCTTCGTTGAACGAAGCACGGATATCCTTCAGCGTGGTGTAGACGTTGCCGATGCCGACAGTGCAAAGAATTCCCATTTCATTGGTAAGGAAATTCAAGGATTTATTTGCAATTGCCAGCAGATCCTCGGTTGTGGTAGTGTCCGCCATATTGACAACACAGGTAAATTGGTCGGTTCGCGCGTTGATGACAAAGCCGCGGTTTTTCTCATTACAAAGTTCTTCAATCACATTCGGAAGAATAATCCGCGAAAGCATGGGCCGCTCATCAATCGAATCACGGGAGAACACATTGTCGTTCCATTCCTCAATGGTATAGAGCATGACGGCGAACCGGTCAGAGATCAGCATTTCGCCAATCTCGGCAAAAAGATTTTGCGACACAGAGTTTGCTGGAACAATGCCATTGGTTAGGTTTGAGATAAGACCATAGCGCTGCACCTGACGAAACTGAGCAAGGCTGTTTGTATAGCGAATCTTTTCGGTAATGGCGTTTTTAATGCTGTCCTCCAGGTACTCAAACTCTTCTGTGCCCGGCAAAGGCTTTTTATCATTGAGAGAAAATACGCTTTCCATCAAATGCGCAATCGGTTTGTAATTCACCTGAGTTAAAAGAAATGCCAGCAAAAGACCGAAAATACAAAGTGAAAAAATGTTGATGATACTGTAAAGCTGAAAATAAGAAAGCGATTGTTCCATGGTGCTGAGCGGCACAAAGGAAACATATTTGCAGCTAACGATGGTAGAAGCATTTACAAAAACCATGTATTTCTGACCGTTGATTTCCATTTGCTGCGTACCAACTGGAAGCTCCAGCCCAGTAGGATCCAAATCACTCAACAGAGAGGAGCGCACAATCACCTGATTATCACTGTCCACAATCATCACATTTCCGCCGGTGCTCTGTTCCAGGTAATTCATGCGCTCAAGCACATGGTTCGGATTCAGCACGCACACCACAGGAAAAAGCGTGCTGGAAGAATAAGAACCGGAATAGATGATGGATTTTAGCGCAATGGTTTCCTGTCCCCGTGTATTATTAATAGAAACCAATTCGCGTGTTAAATTTGCTTGCAGCAAAGGCTGATAATTATATTGTTTCTGATAATATGTAAAGAAATAATCCTCAGGCGAAAGAGCGGAGTAGTAGCCGGAGATTATTTTGTTGCTGTTGGGGAGGTAAATAAACAGATCACACAAACTGTTGTTGCTGAAAGTTTTCAGCCGCTGACGAACCATATAACGAGAGTAGCTTGAAATTCCGCCTGCGTGATCCTCGTTGAGCCACCGCAGCATATTATAGTAATCTTTGCCAAGCTCCGTCGCTTTATCAGAGGCATTGCTCAGTTCCTGATCCATGATTTGATAGAACTGCTCAAATACAGCGTAGTCCGAATGGGTGGTCTGTTCAATTAAACGACGGTACGAAATTTGATAAAGCAGTACTGTAGAAAACAGTGATATTAAAACAAAGCAGAGATAGGAAAGCAAAATATGAGAAAAATATCTTCCTTTTTTTCTGGACTCTATTTCTTTCATTAAACAGGTTCCCTTTCAACGTTTTGTTCTTTTTCATTTGATATAGTAATATCATATCGAATAATATATATTATTTCAATAATAAATTCATAAGTTTTCACTTGATTCTTGTTTTTATCGATCATATCGATAATTCGTCGATTGTATTTTTGTGCATATTTTATTGTTTTTTGTTTCAATTGCGGATATCAAGGATCGATTCCACATATCATCGATTTACAAGGAGGTGTCGGCTACCGTATAATAAACGAGCAGACAAAGCAGTTCGGATTGCCAATGGATTCATCAAAGCAAACAGCATTTATTATGCACACGTCTTACATAAGATTGTTGCAAATCCGATTGTTTGTTATGCAATATTTTGAAAAGAGGATGGTATCCAATGAAAAAACGCGTACTTTCCCTTCTTATGGCTGCGCTGATGTGCACCGCTGTTTTTGCGGGATGCACCAAAGGCACAACCACTTCGTCAACGGCATCAACAGAGTCTGCTGCTTCTCAGACAGCAGAAAAAGACGAGCTTGGCAAAGACTTTGTCGGTTATCCCATGAAATCGGACGAAGAACTTACCTTTAATTGCCTTATCAACTATGCATATGCTGTTCCGGACGGTGTCGACCGTAACGATAACGAATGGAATAAGAAGCTTGCAGAAAAAGTTGGCGTTAAAATTAAGTGGGAATCCCTTCCGACCGGCGGCGACCCAGATCAGGCTTATAACCTGATGATTTCCTCTGCTGATTTGCCTGACATTTTCTATTATCAAAATATGACCAACAAAGTCACACAGCTTATTCAGGACAAAAAGATTCTTGCCCTGAATGATTATCTGGAGACTTATGCACCGGCTTATTATAAGACCATTACCGCAAGCGAAGCTCGCGATAAGGCTTTGAAGGATGATAATGGCGATTATTATGGTTTTGCGTTCCTTCGCGAGGATTTGTTCCTCGGCACTTATGCCGGTCAAATCGTTCGTAAGGATTTGCTGGCTAAGGTTGGAATGGAAGTTCCTACTACCATCGATGATTGGGATAAGGTTTTGCGCGCATTCAAGGATCAGAATCTTGTAAAGTATCCGCTTAGCTCCCGCGGCGGTTTGTATGATCTTGACTACCAGTTCCGTGGCGCATACGGCAGCACCTTTAATTTCTATGTTGATGATGACAACAAGGTTCAGTATGGCTTTGCTCAGGCTGGTTATAAGGATTACCTTGCTCAGCTTAAGGCTTGGAATGATGCTGGTCTGGTTGATCCGGACTTCCTGTCCAACGATGCAGCTGCTTTGGAAACCAAGATTCTCAACGGCGAAGTTGGTACTTGCTTCTCCACCGGCGGCACAGTTGCCGGTTACATGACAAAGCTTGAGGCTACTGGTTCGAAAGACGAGTGGGTTGCTGCTCCGTATGCGGTGATGAACAAGGGCGATACGCCACAGTTCATCCAGGGCGAAACTGACAATATCGGTTTGATGGCTATGATCACCACCTCCTGCAAAAACATTCCGCTTGCTTGCCGCCTGCTCGACTATGGCTATACCAAAGAAGGAATGGTATTCTTCAACTATGGTGAAGAAGGCGTTTCGTTTGAATACAAAGACGGTGTACCGTTCTTTACAGATGCATTCAAAACAGATCCTCGCGGTAGTGTAACCATGATGCAGACCTACACCGGCATGGATGGTAACGCTGCTACCTGCAACATGATGGCTCAGTTCAAATCCAAGCCGCAAATTCAGCAGGATTCTGTTAATACTTGGTATGTAGAAAGTGCACTGAAGCACCTGCTGCCCGGCTCTATCACCATGACCACTGAGGAAAGCACCTCTATCGCAAACGAAATGACTGCTATGCAGAGCTATGTCGATGAGTCTGTTGCTAAGTTTGTTCTCGGTCAGAAATCCCTTGATGAGTACGATGCATATCTTGCTGACCTTAAGGGCATGGGACTTGAGCATGTTCTGCAGGTTTATCAGACTGCTTACGATCGTTTCCTCGCTCGCTAATTTTTAGTTATATATCTCCTTTCATTTTTTCTATCTTTCTTTGGCAGCGGGAAAAGCGGGCTTCCGCTTTTCCCGTTTTTTTATTCTTAATGTGCATAGGCAGTTCCGAATAACAATTGCGGCTGCTGGTTTATCAGAAATCAACATCGGCAATGAAATGCCCGATTTTTCAGAAAGGTGTGACCGCAAGCTATGACACGCGAACAGGTGTTTAATTCCATCGGAATCCGTACAACCAAGCTGTCGTTCGGTCAGCGACTTGTAAAGGATTTTAAGAAAAACAAATATAAGTATTTAATCATTCTTCCGGTTCTGGTCTTCTTTATTATTTTCGCCTATAAGCCTATGTATGGCATTATTATTGCATTCAAAGATTATCGTCCCTCCATCACAATTGCAGAAAGCAAGTGGGTCGGATTCAAATACTTTGAAATGTACTTTAAAGACGTTTACTTTCTGCGCACACTGCGCAATACCTTCTTTTTAGGAGGAGGTTCAATTTTATTTGGTTTTGGTGTTCCGATTATCTTTGCATTGCTGCTCAATGAGGTCCGCAGCAGCCGGTTTAAAAAGATTATTCAGACGACAACCTATCTGCCACACTTTATCTCGATTGTGGTTGTCTGCTCTATGATCGGACTGTTTTGCCAAAATGAAGGACTTCTTACAGATTTGGTTGTTGCTCTTGGCGGAAAACGAGAAAATATGCTGCAAAATCCAAACAATTTTCGCCCGATTTACTACCTTTCCGGTATCTGGCAAAATTTCGGCTGGGATTCTGTGATTTACCTTGCAGCGTTAACCTCCATTGACCCGACCCTGTATGAAGCCGTTGATATCGATGGCGGCGGCCGTTGGGCAAAAATGTGGCACATTACGCTGCCGGGCATTAAGCCGCAGATTATTATCCTGCTGATTCTGGCAACGGGTGGTATTTTGGGTGCTGATTTTGAAAAGGTTTTGAATCTGTACAATTCTCTTACCATGGAAGTTGCTGATGTTATTTCGACTTACACCTATCGTGTTGGTATTCAGAGCGGCAGCTACAGCTACGGTACGGCAATTGGATTGTTTAACTCAGTGGTCAATGTTGCGTTCCTGGCAACAACAAACCTGATCAGCAAAAAGACTGCCGATATCGGCTTGTTCTAATAAACCGCACTGCGGAGGAAAGGAAGACCTTACATGACAGCACATATCAAAAAGCGCAACAAAATCGGTGTGTTTGATGTTGTCAACACAGTGATTATGTTGTTTTTGGTGTTTATCACACTGTATCCGTTTTGGCATATTGTCTGCGCGTCGTTTACGGACAGTGCGCAGTTGGCAGCGCACAAAGGCATGTTGTTTTGGCCAAAGGGATTTACCTTTGATGTTTACAAGATGACCTTCAGTCATCCGCTCATCTGGAGCGGCTATAAAAATATTCTGATTATTCTGGCAGTTGCTCTGCCATATAATATGCTGATGACGCTATTCTGCGGCTACTTTATGTCTTGTCAGGGTATGATGTTCAAAAAGGTGATTGTAGGTCTGATTATTTTCACCATGTTCTTTGGCGGCGGCTTGATTCCAGGTTATTTGAATATGCGTGAGTTAGGGTTATACAATAACCTGTGGGCGCTGATTATTCCGACCGGTGTCAGTGTTTATAATTCAATTATTGTTCGTTCGGCTATTGACGGTGTTCCCAGAAGCTTGTTTGAGGCCGCTGAAATTGACGGCGCAAACGACATTTACATCCTGTTCCGCATTATCCCCACTTTGATTATGCCGACTTTGGCGGTTGTTCTGCTGTGGTATGGCGTGGGACATTGGAATTCCTGGTTTGCTGCAACAATTTATATCAAAGACAACAACCTGCTGCCGATTCAGGCTGTTTTGCGCGCGGTTTTGATTGCCAACCAAAAGCTAACAGAGGGCGTATCTCTGGAAGGCGATCGCTATAACAACTATGCAGAGGTTATCAAGTATGCCGTTATTGTCATTGGCACATTGCCGATTCTCTGTGCTTATCCGTTCCTGCAAAGATTTTTTGTAAAGGGTGTTATGATTGGCGCAGTGAAAGGATAATTGGTTTAATGAATCCTTTGTCGGATAGATGAAAAGAACGGTATGGTGTGCAACACATGATGATGAAACGAATTCTTTGTGTAGTGTTTTCGTTTATTCTTACCATTGGTGTCGGCGCAGGATGCAGTTGGCAGCCCAATGCCGAAACAACCGGAAAACGGATTCACATTGTTCAAAACGGAAAGAGCAGTTTTTCGCTCGCTTATCCATCCCATGCAAAGGAAGAAGTAGTGGACGCGGTTGCGTGGCTGCAAAGCGCCGTCAAAGCGCGTACGGGTGCAGAGCTTCCTATTACGCAAAAGGACAATGCGACCGCCGATATGATGAATACCATCTATGTTTGTGAGCTCGCCTCATATGGAGACACTCAACTGGGAGAGCTGGACTATGTGATTTCCAACAACGCGAATTCGATTGTTATTCAGTGCGGCAGCCGGTATGCCGCCGTACTGGGTGTCGAACAATTTTTCAGGGATTACGTCACGCGACAGGGCATAACATATGAATCCGGAGGTGCAAGGCTCGTGCAGAAAGAAACAATTAATAATGCCGCGCTCATGCCTGTTTATACAACAGACGATGCGGTGAAGCTCGAAACAACAGGGGGGCTTTCAACACCTGACTGGTTCAAATCCGTTATTATGACGGAGGTTCGCATTCAGACGGCAACGCCCGAAGGAACCTTTGAGGCGGCAATCGGGCTGCTGGACCATTATGCGGAAATGGGTGTTAATTGCCTTTGGTTGACGCCCATTTACGAAATGGGTGCCGGCGGAAACGGATATGGAAATTTGGGACTGCATACCTTAGAACCCAAGCTCACAGGAACCACCGATGTGGAAGAGGGCTGGAAGGTTGTCAAAAACTTTATCGACGAGGCACACAAGCGCAACATTCGTGTGTTGCTCGACATTGTTACATGGGGTACGGTAACGCGCGCCCCGCTGCGCGAAGAGCATCCCGAATTTTTTACCGATAAAGAGGATTGGGGAGGGGTGGCTTTCGATTGGACCTCCGAGGCGCTCAAGGAATGGTTTATTGCGAATGCAGTAGAGAATATTCTCAAGAGCGGTGCCGATGGTTATCGTTGCGACTGTGAACCCAACTATGCAGGGTATGAGGTTTTTGCCCAAAGCCGTGAAAAGCTTTATGCACAGGGCAAAAAGGTAGTCATTCTTGCGGAAGACGGGAACAATCGTCAAAATGCCTTTGATACGGAAATGGACAGCGTTTTGGATTATGCAAAGAAAACCCGTGCGGAGCAGTATGAGAATCCGGTTAATTTTTATTTAGATGACCTTAACATTGTGGATTCTATTCGAACGGGAACGGGTATCGGTTCTTCTGAAATGCAGAAAAATCAGGAGAGTGGGCATTTTCGCTTTTACACCTACGGCGTTACCAATCATGATTATCAATGGCGTTTAGTGAACGGAAATCGGCTTGCACTGGGGTATCAGGCGATTTATGCGCCCTTTATTCCGTATTGGTACATGGGTGATGAGTTTGGTGCCACCATCAAAAGTCCGGCTGTTTTATATGATGTGCCCGTTCGTTATTCGCTCAAGGAGCAGCCCGAAAATCGGCTTTTTTTTGAAGATGTTAAGCAGATGATTCGTATTCGCTTGTCGTACCCGGAAATTTTTACGAATATGCCGGACGACCACTGCGATTCCAACATTTGTGCGATTGAAACGACAGGCTTGACGAAACTGCAGGCGTATGCTCGATATGCCGGCAACCAAGGCATTATGGTGGTTCCGAATTATGAGGAAAGCAGTGACGGATATTTTTGTGCCACCATTCCCTATACCGCAATGAAACTGGATGGATTTGAGCAATATCGTTTGACCAATTTACTCACAGAGCAAGTGCTTGCCGAAGGAACTAAGGAGGAGCTTGCATCCTTTGAAGACTTTGTGCGCTATGAGTATATGGGTGTTTACTTGATTGAAGGAATCAATTGAATATGTTTACATACGACGAAGGAGCTGTCTAAATGGAAAAGAAACTCTTGAATGTTGGTGTGATCGGTCTTGGCATGGGCAAGGTTCATGCCGAAGGGGTTAAGAAAATGGGCCCGGTAGCACAAAGAGTCGGCGACGTGAATCAGGATGCGAACACAGCTGAACAAACGTATCAAGGCGCCTGCCTTTATGCTGTATGTGATACCGATGCTGCGCGTGCAAACACCGTTGCACATGAGCTTGAAGTCGCACATGTGTTCACCGATTACCGCGATCTGATTGCGGACCCGGCAATTGATGCCGTAATTATTGCAAGCCCGGATCAGGATCACCGCGAAATGGTGGTCAATACGCTCAACGCAGGCAAGCACATTCTTTGCGAAAAGCCGCTTGCTCTCACCCGTGAAGACTGCGAGGCCATTGTGGAAGCTGTGAAAAAGACCGACCGCAAATTCATGGTTGGTCAGATTTGCCGCTACACACCTGGCTTTAAGCAGGCAAAAGAAATTATCGATTCCGGTGCAATCGGTGAGCTGACGTTTGTCGAATCCGAATATGCGCATGATTACAGCGAAATCTACGCCAAGGGCTCCTGGCGCAGCGATCCTGCCCGCAACGGTGTTGTCGGCGGCGGCTGCCATGCAGTAGACCTGCTCCGCTGGATTGCAGGTAATCCCGAAGAGGTTATGGCATACGGTACCCACAAAACATTTGCCGATGTCACTCCTTACGATGATACCCATGTTGCCATTCTCAAATTCCCGAACGGCGTTATCGGCAAAGCGTTTGTTTCCATCAGCTGCAAGCGCGATTATACCATGCGTTCGGTGTTCTACGGCACAAACGGCACCATCATTGTGGACAATACCAGCCCGACCATGACCGTCTTCAGAAAAGATGTGTTCCCGGGCATGGATCGCCATTCTATGCCGATCACCGTTCCGGTCGATATCAACAATCACAATGCTGCCGGCGAGTTCAAAGAGTTCTACGACATCATTGTCAACGACAAGCCGGTCAAGACAACCGTTTATGAAGGTGCAAACACCATTGCAACCTGTATGGCAATTATTGATTCTGCTAACAGCGGCAAACCCGTTGCTCCTGACTACTTTCTTTAATTTTTTGAACTTTATTTTTGTGCCGATTTTCCGGCCTAAGGAAAATCGGCGTTTTTTAAGGAGTGATTAAGATGGATAACAAGTTTTATAAGCCCCACATTTCTCAGATTTATGGCGTACCTGATCAGAAACGGTATTTTGTCTATTCGCGCGAAACCTTAAAACAAGAACCGATTTTCCCTTATTATGTCCTTGACGGCGGCGCGTTCTTTTTTATGACGGATCATTTCGGCGATGCAACATCGGAAACTCTTCTGAAAAAAACATTGTCGGGTGAGTTGTTTGACCTGCTGCGGGACAAGAACGGTGAAATTGACTGGGGGATTTCATACCACACAACAGAGGGAATCGGCCTTGCCAAGCGGCACGAATGGCAAAGCTGGCCGCAGCGCCTATATATGCTGCTGCCTCTTGCACAGGAATATATGAAAACAGGTGAGAAAAAATATGCTGCCGAATGGATGCGTATTCTGCGACTTTGGTCGGACGCTTCTCCCTATGAACCATTTCATCCGGAAATTCCGCACATTAATACATCCATGAAATGGCGCGATATGCAGGTTGGTTGGCGCACGATGACGCTGATGCACAGTGTATTTCTACTGGGAACAGAAGGCGGAGATGCGCTTTCCTGTGAGGAATGGAATTTTGTCTACCATCTGATTGAACTGAGCCTTGATCATTTGGTGCTGGAATGTGAAAACGCAATAGCCTGCAACCGTTACGGTAATCACGTTCTGCAAATGGGCAGCGTGCTGACCTCGGCAGGGATACTGTTCAGTGAATTTCCAAATGCAGAGGAATATACTGCTGAAGGACGCAAAACAGTGATGTACTGCCATGAAAACGCTATTTTTGCGGACGGCGGTTCCAATGAATCCAGCCCAAGCTACAGTCACTTTATCGCCAGATTATATCTAGAAGCGGAAAAGCACTGTGAACTTAATGATTATCCTGAAATACCCGGTTTGCACGAGTCCATTATCCGTCAATATCAATGGCTGGCAACCACCGCACTGCGCTGCGGAAAAAATCTGCGAACCAGCGATTCCTACAGTTTGGATGCCCATGCAGATATTCGCCGCATGTCAAAAGTTGTTCCCTTTACCCCAAGCTTTGAAAAAAAGTCGGTCTGGATGCGCAACAGCGGTTTCGTTATGCTGCGAAATGATCGATTTGAGGTTGCGTTGGATGCCATGAGTTTTTTTGGCGGACATCAGCATTGCGGAAGATTACAGCCCTTATTGTGGATTAGCGGGGAAGAAGTTCTCGCGGATACCGGTTGTTATAGCTATGATTTTTGGGATTTTTATGCTTGGACTATGACGGCAGAAGCACATAGCGTCGTTTGCTGTACGGCGTTCCCAGAACGTGATTACGAGCAAAAAATTGAGGTTATCGATTTTAATGCAGAACACAACCGTGTTACTGCAAAAATCACAGCTAAATATGAAAATTTGTCCTATGAATGGACACGCACGCTTACATTGAATGATTGCGCACTTGAAATCGATGACCATGTCTCGGCATCTCAACAACTTGCGTTCTGCGGGCGGTGGTACCTCAGCAAGCACTCCGTTGATTTGGAGGGAACTCAAGTTGCCCGGCAACTGCTAAAAGGAGGCATTTTAGAGCTCTCCTCCACCATGCCTTTCCAACTTGACCGCACACCCGCCTTAAATGATTGCAATCAATGTAGTTGGCTGGAACGTCTCACCTGGAGACACACCGAAAAAGATTTCTCTGTACATACAAAATTTAAGTTTCAGGATCGTTAATTTGAAATGTTAAAAAACGGTCAGGCAGATAGGAATGTAAGGGAATAGGAGGTACCAGAGAATCCGCTGAATCCTTAGATATTTGTAGTTTTTTCTAAAATAGCGGGATATACAGTTCTGCGCAGTATGAATGGATGAGCGATTTTCTACCAAATTGTAGAGCTTAAACATTTCCAAGGTTATCGGTATGCCACAATATTTGCATATATTGATTCGGTATTAGTTCCATTGTCGCGTACCGGGGGTCATTCTCTTATCCAGCAGACGAGAAGGTTTTGTGAGAGTGCTTTGTAAAATGGTACACATATCCTTGACGCTGGATATCCTTTTGTCGCTTGCATTTTAGCGGCATTGCTGGATTATTTATTTCTTATTCGCTTTTGCGGGATTCTACCTATCCATATGCATCGTTTAAAAATCGCAAAAAACAACAAAACTTAGTAAAATTATGCTATACAATCCTAAAATGTATGTTATAATCATCAATATATAGTTTTCGTCACTTGAGGACGCAGCAGAAAGAAGTAGAGCTGTGACAATTGAATAAATCAACGAATCCAAAGGAACGCGTACAGAAGAGCACGGGGGTGGAAGCCCGTTGCGAGCGCACTGACCCAAGAGGGTCAACTGTAGTGTGGAGCGCTTGTCTATAAATGTCATTTTCGCGGTAGTGAAAGACTGCGGGGAGAAGGCAGATGAGCGTGAAGAAGCATAGCCAGGAGAATTATTCGCTTGAACATAGGCAAGGCAGGGTGTTCCCCTGCCATGTTTGGTGTACACATCTGCCATTATGGGAAAGCTTCCGAAAGATTCTTTTCCATAATGGTGTTTTTTTTGGACAATCCCTGTAGAAACCGTATGAATCCGCAGCAAACATTGAAAAGAAAGGAGACGTAATGCGGGTGCAGTTTTTTGCCCTCATGAAAAAGAACGATGATCAATGACACGTTTACAGGATACCATCCGGTAATCAATTTTTTGTTTTTCAGCGGAGCAATTGTTTTTAGCATGTTTTTTACCCATCCCGTTTTTTTATGTATCTCCGTTTTTGCTGCCGCCTTGTACTATTTGCTGCTGCATGGCAAAAAGGGATTGCGAATGCTTTTTTCCATGCTGATGATCCTTCTTGCGTTGGCACTGCTGAACCCGTTGTTGAATACGGAAGGGAATACCGTTTTATTTACCTTCTTTGGCAGGCGGCCTTTCACATTGGAAGCGCTTTATTACGGGCTGATGACCGGGGGGATGTTTGTCAGTGTGCTTCTGTGGTTTGCATGTTACAATCGTGTGATGAGCAGTGATAAGTTTATCTATTTGTTTGGCAAGTGCATTCCCGCGATTTCCTTGCTGTTATCCATGGTGCTGCGTCTTGTTCCAAGTTTTCAGACAAAAGCAGCCGCCATTATTGCAGCCAGAAAGTGTGTGGGAAAAGCACCCTACGGCGGAAGAAAAAAGGAAACACTGCAACACAGCATGGATGTGCTGAGCGTGCTGACGTCCTGGGCTTTGGAGGGCGCGGTCATTACCGCCGATTCTATGCGCAGCCGTGGCTATGGCAGCGGAAAGCGCAGCAATTATTCCATTTATCGCATAACGAAGGCTGACATAATTGCCGGAGCAATTATGCTGTTGGGTATTGTTCTTACAATAATCTGCGTGGTACTCGGCGGCGCATCCATGCCTTGTTTTCCATTGTTGGTTCCACCAAAAAGCAGCGGACTTACAGTTTTAGGATGCCTTGGCTACGGAATGTTTTTACTGTTGCCGTCAATATTACATGTCTGGGAGGATGCCACATGGCACATTTTAAGATCGAAAATCTGACGTTTTCATATCCCGGCACGGAAAAGATGGCGCTTGATCATATCAATTTGGAAATAGAGCACGGGCAATATGTCACGCTTTGCGGAAAAAGCGGCAGTGGTAAGACTACGCTGATGCGGCATCTGAAGACTGTTTTAGCACCGCACGGGAAGCTGACAGGAAGAATTCTGTTTGAAAACAGCCCGATTTCAGAGGTAAGCCTGCGGGAACAGAGCGCAAAGATCGGTTATGTTATGCAGAATCCGGATAGCCAGATTGTTACGGATAAAGTATGGCACGAACTGGCATTCGGGCTGGAAAGTCTGGGCTGTGATCAACGTACAATGCGCTTGCGTGTGGCGGAAATGGCAAGCTATTTCGGCATTCAAACCTGGTTCCACAAGAATGTTTCGGAGCTTTCAGGGGGACAAAAGCAGCTTTTGAATCTTGCATCGATTATGGCGATGCAGCCCAGTGTGCTGATTCTGGACGAACCGACCAGTCAGTTGGATCCCATTGCGGCAGCAGATTTTCTCAATACCGTGCGCAAAATCAATCTGGAACTGGGGACAACGGTGATTCTTTCGGAACACCGGTTGGAAGATGTGTTTCCATCGTCTGACCGCGTCATGGTTATGGACAGAGGAAGCCTGATTGCCGATGCGCCGCCACGGGAGATCGGTAATATTCTGCAGGCCCAAAACAGCGATATGTTTGTGTCTCTGCCCACAGCAGTGCAGATTCATCACGCGGTCAAAAGTGTGATGCCGTGCCCCCTCACGGTGCGGGAGGGAAGAAGTTGGCTGACAAAGGAATTGAATGGTGGAAAGATTAAAGTCAAAAGTCTTCCCGAGGAAGCAGAGTACCAGGAACCGGATGAACCTGCGATTGAAATGAAAGAAGTATGGTTCCGCTATGAAAAGGAACTGCCGGATGTTTTGCGGGGCGTAAATTTGCAGGTACCAAAAGGGGAGCTTTTTGCGATTGTGGGAGGCAACGGAACGGGAAAATCCACAGTACTGAAAGCTATATGCGGTGTCGTAAAGCCCTATCGGGGAAAAATATGGATTGACGGCAAACGTCTGGATAAGTATCGGGCGAATGACCTTTTCAATGGATGCCTTGCCATGCTTCCGCAGGACCCGCAGAGCCTTTTTGTAAAGAAAACCGTCAAGGAAGATTTGCTGGAGATACTTTCCGGTACAAAGGCAGATGTGCAGCAAAAAGAAAAACAAGTAGAAGAAATTTCATCACGGTGCGAGATAACGCAGCTGCTCTCTTCTCATCCATATGATCTTTCAGGCGGAGAACAACAGCGTGCCGCATTGGCAAAGGTGCTGCTTTGTCAGCCAAAATTTCTTCTTTTGGACGAACCGACAAAGGGCATCGATAACTTTTTTAAATGCAAATTGGCAAATATTTTGAAAAAGCTCAACGAGCAAGGTGTCACCATTGTGATGGTATCTCATGATGTGGAATTTTGCGCGAAGTATGCCGACAGTGTTTCCATGTTCTTTGACGGCAGTGTGGTCACAACCAATACGCCGGGACGTTTTTTTTCTCAAAACAGTTTCTATACCACCGCTGCCAACCGTATGTCCAGGTATTTGTTTGATAACGCTGTAACCAATGAGGAGGTGGCTGAGCTGTGCAGACGGAACCAATGACAAAACAGCAGGAAGCAGGAAAAAATAGGGTGACAAAACGGACGGTAGCAGCCTCGCTGATGATCTTCATTGTCATACCCGCAACCATCTACCTGGGCTGGCGCTTTGCAGACCGGCAGTATTATATCGTGAGCCTGTTGATTATCGTATATACAATGATCCCTTTTTTACTTGTGTTTGAAAGACGCAAACCTCAGCCAAGAGAATTGGTAGTCATTGCGGTGCTGTGCGCTATTGCGGTGGTATCCCGTGCGGCATTTATCTGGGCGCCTCACTTTAAGCCCATAACCGCCATTATTATGATCGCAGGAATTGCCTTTGGTGCGGAAGCGGGCTTTTTGACAGGAGCCGTTTCAGGATTTGTTTCCAATTTTTTGTTTGGACAAGGACCGTGGACCCCATGGCAGATGTTTGCCTTTGGTGTGGCTGGATTTTTGGCGGGGATGCTTTCCTGTAAAGGATTTTTGAAAGAAAAGCCTCTGTCGCTTTGCGTATTCGGCGGAATCACCGTAATGCTGATCGTTGGGCCTTTGCTTGATACCTGCGCCCTGTTTACCATGACTTCTCAAATTACATGGGAAAGCGCGGGACTTATCTATCTTTCCGGTCTGCCAGTCAATGCAGTACACGCAACAGCAACCGGATTAACATTGCTCTTTTTTGCTCGCCCGATGTTGGAAAAGCTGAACAGAATCAAGCTGAAATATGGAATGATGGAGGAATAGCCCATGCGATTTGATTCCTATCATCCGGTTATTAATTTCCTGTTTTTTTCAGCAGTTATTGCGGCATCCATCACATGGAATCAGCCTGTTTTCCTGCTGATTTCTTATTTTTGCCCATTTTTGTATTCCATTGTGCTGAACGGAAAAAAGGCAGTCTGGTTTAATCTTGTTCTGCTTCCGCTGGTGGCGCTGTTTACGCTTTTTTACGCTTCTTATACACATTTTGGCGTTACAAACCTTGCCGCCAATCTGATTGGTAATCAGATTACGCTCGAGTCACTTTGCTATGGACTCACCATTGGGCTTAGAGTTGCGTCGGTGCTGATGTGGTTGTCCTGTGTGCACACGATTGTTTCAAGCGATAAGATCATCTATCTGTTTGGCAGAGTACTGCCAAAGTTATCGCTGTTCTTATCTATTCTTCTGCGTATGGTACCGCATATCAAAGCATATGCCCACAAAGTGCATGTTGCGCAGAAATGCATTGGACGGGGAATGAATCAGGGAAGCATGATTGAACGGGTTCAACATTTTTTCCGCATTCAATCGATTGTGATGACCTGGATACTGGAAAATTTTGTGACGGCCTCAGAGTCGATGCGCAGCCGCGGATATTCCTTAAAAGGACGTACAGCATTCTCCATCTATCGGTTTGATAACCGGGACCGTAGTTTTGTGATTACCCTGTTCTGCTGTTTTACGGTGCTTTGTATGGGTATCCTTTTGGACCAGACCAATATTCTGTATAATCCACAAATCATTCTGAATAAGATTACGCCGCTGTCCCATATTTTTTATGCGGTATATGCGTTTCTCTGCCTTTTGCCGCTGATACTGCAGGTTGTTGGCGAAGTGAAATTGCATCGCCAACTGGATGTTTCTGAAGTGTGTGCACCATGAAAGACGATCCCGCAATCGCGGAGTTACCTATCATACCGGGTGTTATCTTGATATGTTTCATTTAATTTTCAGTCGACCGAGAATTTTTTTGATCAATAGTGGGTTTTAAGTGGGTTTTACGAACAAAAATAAATAAGTTAAAAGTCAGGCAGAGAACAACCGTTCTGCCTGACTTTTAATATGCAGTAGTGGATTCGCTTTAGGGATTACAGCCGTTCGAATATTTGTTGAGTCAGATTTTCGGTAATACGGGTCAGCTGATCAAAATTCATTGATTTCTTGTAAATGGCCTCTAAATCATCATGAATGTGACGTGCCAGCCAAAGGGAAGCAATCGCTTCTTCTATCAATTCGTTGGCAGCGCGGCGACCAAAACGCATCCTCTGGCGGTGAATTGAGACGGAATCATTCAAAAAACGGCGTGTGTGAATTGTGCGTGAAATATTGATTTCGGGTTTTAAAAAGTGATTCACGGTTACAAAGGCAAGCGAAAGCTCTGGAATAATCAGTGCGTCCAGCTTATCATTTGGAAACAGCGGGCAATAGCAGGCGATCACATCATATCCTGCTCGAAGTGCACTGTCTCGCAAGGATGCAAGCAAAATCGGAGCGGCTGCGCCGTACTCGTCCTCAACGGCAGTGATAGTTTCAGCGTAACAAGTAAGCGTTTCCCAAAAACATACGCATCCATCCGGGGTAAAGCCTGAAAGAAAACGTGGTTTTTCGATGCCGGTTTTTGCATGGTGTTTCGGAAAGATACGGCTGCCAAGACGTTTGGCATAAGAATTCAGAGCCTCTGTATTCAAAGACTCCAGCGCTAATTTCCGATTTTCTGCTAATAAAGAACCGACGGCATTCAAGTAGCGTTGAGAACGACGATGTTGCTGTGCAATTCGTGCACAAAGCGAAAAGATTTGCTTGCGCTGCAAATAAAGGGCGTCACTGTCCCAGCAATCACCAGGATTCAGCAGTGTTTCACATGCGCCGGGGTGTTTGGGCTCAATTACATGCGGAGCGGTTCCATCTGCAACGCAAAAATGGATATCGGGGAAAATGACAGCATCCAGAGATTCCGGATCGGAAGAGCAATAGATCAGTTCCGTTTGTTCGCCGTATTCCAGTAATGATTTGGCTACAGATTTCATCAACGTTGATTTTCCGCTGCCGGGGCCTCCCTTTAGGATTACAGCGCGCCAGTCGCTTTCCGAATCGTATAAGGCGTCAAATCGTGATGCAAATCCTTGCGAAGAATTAGCTCCCAAGAAAAAACAGGGTACATTCCTGTTGCAAAACATCTTTATTACCATTCCTTTCATCTGAGGGTGTCGGCACACTTTCAACAAAGTAAAAATAGGCAATGACAAAATGAAAATGCGGACTAATCCCTCCAGTGTGTTGGTTTGTTCCATCTTATGAAAGGGTTGTAGCACTTGACACGATATTTTGCAAAAAAAACTACCAAAGAAATGCGAATTTCACATTTCTTTAGCAGGTTTGAATTTTACATGCTTTTATTCAGGGAAAACGAACAAAAGAGACAGGTGCTTCTTCGTTCAGTGGCTTTGGTCGTATGTGTGGGGGCTGATTTCGCGGATTTTTTCCCGCAGTTTCAGGTAATCTTCAAAAGCGTCCGGTTTTTGATTCGGGTTGCGCAGCAGAGCGGCAGGGTGCAGCGTTGCCATCCACAGAATTCCGTCACGTTCAAAAAAGATGCCGTGCTCCTTAGTAATTTTGATGTCTGGCTTAATATATCGCGCAGCAGAGATGCGCCCCAGACAAACAATAATTTTCGGTTGAATTAAAGCAATCTGGTTGCGCAGCCATTCGGCACACAACTCTTGTTCTTCCGGTTTTGGGTCGCGGTTTTGGGGCGGACGGCATTTTACCGTGTTCGCAATATAAATATTCTTGTGTCGGTCAAGATCGACGGCGGCAAGCATTTTGTCCAATAGCTTGCCGGCGCGCCCCACAAAGGGTTCGCCCTGCAGATCCTCGTTTTCACCGGGTCCTTCGCCAATGAACAGTATGTCGGAATCTTTGTTGCCAATGCCAAATACCACATTGGTTCTTGTTTTGCATAACTCACATTTTTCGCATGAGCGGCAATATTGCTCGAGCTCATCCCAATTTTCATATCGCATAGTCATTTTCCTTTTTCAACGAATGATACGGCAACAAAAAACTTGTTACGCTACCACCGTTCCATATTTTTTTTGTGTTTTTCCAGATAAACCGTTTCCAACTCTTCCGGTGAAATGGAGTAGCATAGCATTACATCATTAAAATACATCATCACGTCGCACATCTCTTCAACAAAATGATGACGTGTTTCTGCATCAGTCATAATGGCGTTGTCGCCTTGTTTTTTGATAACATCCGCAACCTCACCCGCTTCAATCATCATCCAAAGCAACTGGCTGCGTCCTTTTTCAGGAGAAAGACCATTCCACTGGTCTTGATATTTTTGCTGCAGCTGTTTTTGAATTTCCTGCATTTCTTTCCAACCAAGCGCCACCGGATACACCTCCGTTTTTAATCAATCAAAAGGTCGATACGATTAAATTCTTTTTTTATCATACCAGAAATCATGCGAAGGCGCAATGTTTAGCCAACAAATTTCCGGCAAAATGCCGAAAGCGTGCGAAATAGGTTGAAAAAAGCGGTGGTTCGCGGTATCATATTAGAAACGAATTTTTTTGGAGATGATTGTTGTGAGCAAGGTCCTTGTTGAAACTTCTGCCCGTCACGTTCATGTTACCGCTGCTGATTTGGCAACGCTTTTTGGTGCGGATGCTGCGCTGACAAAGAAGAAAGATCTTTCCCAGCCCGGTCAGTTCGCTTGCATGGAGCGCGTTGATATCGTTGGTCCGAAAGGTGAAATGAAGGGTGTTTCGATTCTTGGCCCGGTTCGTCCTGCTTCTCAGGTAGAGCTTGCCCTTACCGATGCCCGCAAGCTCGGAATTTCCGCACCGGTGCGCGAATCCGGCGATATTGCAGGAACCCCCGGCTGCAAGTTGGTTGGTCCCAACGGCGAAGTTGAGCTTAAAGAAGGCGTAATTGCTGCAAAGCGTCACATTCACTTCACTCCGGCAGAAGCTGCCGAAGCAGGTGTGGCGGACAAGCAGGTTGTATCGGTTAAGATTGATACAGACGGCCGCAGCCTGACCTTTGGCGATGTTGTTGTCCGTGTCAGCGAAAAGTTTTCTGCTGCAATGCACATCGATACCGATGAATCCAATGCTGCAGGAATTTCCGGTACAGTTTATGGTGAAATCCTGAAATAAGTTCTTTCTATACATCATGCCCGTGTCGGATTTAGTTTCCGTGCGGGCTTTTGTTTTTTTGTCAATTCAACTAATGGTTGAATTTTGCGCTGTTTGGTCAATTCAACTGATGTTTTATTTCTTTTTGTAACAATGTCCGATATTATGAAGGCAACAGGCTGCCGCGGAGCCTATCGACTTTACCACAGGATATTGTCCAATACAGCGGATGAAAACGCTGTGTAGCAAGAAGTTTTTTGCATTTGCAGAAGGGATTGTAAACCATAATGAATACACAGATGATCGATTATAGCCAGATTTTGAGCAGCCGGATCAATGCGCTTCGCAAAGAGTTGGGAATGACGCAGGACACATTAGCAGAAAAGCTTGGTGTGACTTTTCAAGCAGTGAGTAAATGGGAAAATGCACTTTCGTGTCCCGATATTGTGCTTTTGCCGGATATTGCAGATGTTTTTGGTGTGTCCATTGATTCACTGTTCGGGCGTAATGAAGAAGGGGATTCGAGCTCGGAGCAAATACCGCAGTGTGCAGATGAAGAAGTACAAAAGTCTGCAGATCCTGCAACAGGCGCCGAACACGCACCGTTACCCTGGGCGGATGATGATACGTTGCGCATTGGTGTGTTCCGCGGCAGGAGCCTGCTTGCACAATTGCCGGATTCAGTAAAGAAGATTAAAGTTGAGCTTGAAGGGGATGTTTTGGCGGTTGATTCCCAGCTTTCCGTTTGTTGCGGAGACATTTCGGGGAATATTACTGCACAAGGCAATGTTTCCTGCGGTGATGTCAAGGGTTGTGTTACCGCGGGTGGTAATGTGGATTGTGGCGATGTTTCCGGTGCAGTTCAGGTAGGTGGAAACTTGGATTGCGGCGATATCAGCTGCAGTGCAGTTGCTGGTCGCCGCATGGATGCCGGTGATGTGGGAGGGGAGACCGCTGCATTTTCTGGGGGAACCATCAATTGCGGTGATGTCGGTGGCGATGTTACGGCGGCTTCTTCGGTATGCTGTGGAGAGGTTTGCGGAGGCGTAAGCGCTGGTCAAACTGTAAATTGCGGTGATATTTCCGGCAATGTGGAAGCAGGCGGCAGTGTTTCCTGTGGAGATATCGGAGGAAAGGTCACGGCAGTCGGCACCGTATTTTCATAAGATCCACTTGCTGATAAGAATGAATTTCATTATTGTTATTGAAAAAATCCCGTAAGTTCACTTTGAACTTACGGGATTTTGCATATCACGTTACTGTGCAGCGCGAATCAGATCGTTCATGTCATAGAGCCCGGGTTCTTTTCCAACCAGGAAGAGCGCAGCGTTAATGGCTCCGACGGCGAAGATTTCCTTGCTTTGTGCGGAATGAGAAATCGAAACCGTTTCATCATGACCGGCAAAAAGAATTTCATGTTCGCCAACGATGGTTCCGCCGCGAATCGAATGTATGCCGATTTCATTTTTTGCACGTTTTTTTCGCTGTGCATGTCGATCGTACATATATTCCGCAGGTTGCTGCATACATTCGGAAACTGCATCGGCAATCATCAGTGCAGTTCCACTGGGGGCATCAATTTTTTGATTGTGATGTTTTTCAATAATTTCAACATCAAAACCGTCCCCAAGAACCGAAACAGCCGTTTTGGCGAGAGCAATCAGCAGATTAATCCCAAGTGACATATTCCCCGAATGAAACACAGGAATACTCTTTGCCGCTTCGTGAATTTGCTCCACCTGTTCGGCAGAACATCCGGTGGTACAGAACACGGCAGGCATTTTGTGCTTCAATGCATAATCCAGCAGACCGTTCAGTGCAGACGGATGCGAAAAATCAATCATTACATCCGCGCAGGGTTCCAATTGTTCCGGCGAGCTTACCACCGGAAAATCATTCAAAACCGCACCGGTTTTATCAATTCCGGCTGCAATCCGGCAATCAGTGCGTTCACTCACACAACGGGCAATCACTTGCCCCATTTTGCCGTCACAGCCGCAAAGAAGAATGGTTTTCATCATTTTAAACTTCCTTCCAGATGGTAGTTCAGCCGATCAATCCGTGACCTTTCATAACAGCCAAAAGCTTTGCGCGCGCGCTGTCACCCATGTCGGTCAGCGGCAGACGGCAGGAACCGGCTTCAAATCCCATCCGATTGGCAGCTTCCTTGATCGGGATCGGATTGACATCAATAAAGAGTGCATTCATCAAATCGAGCCATTTCAGGAAAAGCGCGCGGCTTTCTTCCAGCTTGCCTTCAAACCAAAGGGAAGTGATGCGGTGCATTTCCGCAGGACAAATGTTGGAAAACACTGAGATGACGCCTTTACCACCAAGAGAAAGAATCGGAATCGTCTGGTCATCATTGCCGGAATAAATCTGCAGGTTGTCGCCGCAAAGAGCAAGCGTTTCTGCAACAGAAGAAATATCGCCGTTTGCTTCCTTGGCAGCAACAATGTTTTCCGTCTTGGAAAGTTCATGATATGTCTCAGGCTTAATGTTGCAACCGGTGCGGCTGGGTACATTGTAAAGAATGCACGGCAGATTAACGCGTTCGGCAACATAATTAAAATGCTTAATCAGTCCGCTTTGGGACGTCTTGTTGTAATAGGGAGAAACGAGCAGCAGTGCGTCTGCACCCATGGATGCTGCTTCCTGAGAAAGCGTCAGCGCATAAGCGGTGTCGTTGCTGCCGGTGCCGGCGATTACAGGGACGCGGTGGTCAATTTTCTCAATTGTGTGCTGCATCACCTTGCAATGTTCGGCGTGATCCAAGGTTGCCGATTCGCCGGTGGTGCCGCAGGTCACAATGGCATCCGCACCATTTGCAATCTGATATTCGATCAGCCGGTCGAGCGCCTCATAATTGACAGAACCATCTGCGCTGAAGGGGGTAATAATAGCAGTGGCAACGCCGGTAAAAACGGTCTTCTTCATACCGAATCACGAATCCTTTCAAAAACAGTTCAAATAAATTCCGGTTTTCCGGAAATCAATCCATATAGCCTTCTGCACAAAGCAGCTCCGCCAAAAGAACCGCACCGCCGGCAGCACCACGAAGCGTATTATGGGAAAGACAGACAAATTTGATGGTGTACTGGGTATCTGGGCGCAGACGGCCGATAGAAACAGCCATGCCGCCTTCAAGCATGCGATCAAGCTTTGCCTGCGGGCGATCCGCCTCGGTAAAGTAATGCAAAAACTGTTTGGGTGCGCTCGGCAGCTCCAGCTCCTGTGCGCGGCCGCGATAGTTTTCCCAACGGGAAATAATTTCGTCCATTGTGGCGGGCTTTTCAAAGGAGCAGAATACTGCTGCAGTGTGACCGTCCGAAACAGGAACGCGCAGGCATTGTGCTGTAACGGCAGGGGAGGTGGCGTTGACAATGACGCCGTTTTCAACATGACCCCAGATTTTCATTGGCTCCTGTTCGGATTTTTCTTCCTCGCCGCCAATGTACGGAATGACGTTATCAAGGATTTCCGGCCAACGCTCAAATGTTTTGCCTGCTCCCGAAATTGCCTGATAGGTGCAAGCAAGAACCTTTGTCACATTCAAGTCCATCAAGGGCTGAATGGCGGGAACATAGCTTTGCAGCGAGCAGTTGGATTTTACAGCGATAAAACCGCGCTTGGTGCCAAGGCGGCTGCGCTGTGCAGGAATTACATTGATATGGTCTGCGTTGATTTCCGGTACCACCATCGGAACATCCGGTGTGGAGCGGTGTGCGCTGTTATTGGAAACAACGGGGCACTCTTCCTTTGCATAAGCTTCTTCCAGCGCGCGGATTTCTTCCTTTTTCATATTGACGGCACAAAAAACAAAGTCAACCATCGAAGTGATTGTTTTAACATCCTTCTCCGCATCAAACAGCACCATGTCTGCATATTTCTCCGGCATCGGTGTTGTCATTGCCCAACGTCCGTTCACCGCCTGTGCATAGGTTTTTCCAGCGGAATTTGCACTTGCTGCCAATGCCTTGACGGTAAACCACGGGTGGTTTTCCAAAATTGTGAGGAAACGCTGGCCAACCATACCGGTTGCGCCGATGACACCAACTTCATATTTTTTCATCTTTAAACCATTCCTTTCAACCGAATTGGACGCGAATCTGTTTTTCGGTTTTCAAAATCAGACATTGCAACGCTGCAAGAAAGAGAAAAATAAAAAGATAATAAAAAAACCGGTTGTCAACCGGTCATCAATGCAATATAATAAAAGCTACATGTGCAGCATCCAAGTCTGCGGATAGCTCTCCATCATAAAGCATGATGACAGTTGCAGGGCTTTCGCCGGAACAACCAGGAGTCTGCCAGCCGCCGGCAAATCCCCTTCGGCGACCAATACCTTTCACACACGGTCACGGGCTTTCGGCAGCCTCGCGGGTGTTACTCATCAAAGTCGCGCCTCTATCTTACGAATATTTTAATGTCCTGAGTATTACTATAGCATTCCGCAGCTCTGATGTCAATTTATTATTGGTTCAGCTTAAAAATTTTGGCAGGGAACCAAAAATAAGCTCTTCTGCCACCAAAATTTTAGGATAAAACAATCCTCCGCCTTCAGCTGCGGAGGATGCAAACAGAAAGGAATCTGATTTTCATGCAGCGCAGCGATTTTTTTTACGAACTTCCCGAGGAATTGATTGCACAAACTCCCGTGGAACCACGAGACCATAGCCGGCTGATGACACTCGACCGCCAAACGGGCGCAGTGACTCACCGCCATTTTTACGATATTGAAGAATTGCTTCGTCCGGGCGATTGCCTGATCGTGAACGATTCGCGTGTTTTGCCCGCCCGCATTTTCGGTGTCAAAGAGGATACCGGCGCACATGTGGAATTCTTGCTTTTAACGCCTAAAGGCGGCAGCCGCTGGGAAGTGCTGGCGGGACCGGGGCGCAGAGCAAAACCGGGAACCTGCTTTGTCTTTGGTGATGGTTTGCTCCGTGCCGAAGTTCTGGAGGTGCTGGAAGGCGGTAACCGGCTGGTTGAGTTTTTTTGCGATGGAAACTTTTTCGCAGTGCTCGACCAAATCGGTCAAATGCCATTACCTCCCTACATCCACGAAAAATTACAGGATCAGGAGCGTTACCAAACCGTTTATTCCCGGGAAGTGGGTTCTGCAGCGGCTCCCACAGCAGGTCTGCACTTTACGCCGGAACTCTTGGAACGCCTGAAGAAAAAAGGTGTATCCATTGGCCGTGTGACGCTGCATGTTGGTCTCGGGACGTTTCGTCCGGTCAAAGTGGATGATATTACCGAGCACAAGATGCATTCGGAGCATTACCATCTTCCGGCAGAAACTGCGGACATGATTAACAGGACCAAGGCGCAGGGGGGACGTGTGATTGCGGTTGGAACCACCAGCTGCCGCACGCTGGAGTCCGTTGCAACTTACGAAGGCAAAATCTGCGAGTCCGATGGTTGGACCAGTATCTTCATCTATCCGGGTTATACCTTCAAAGTGCTCGATGGGCTGATCACAAATTTTCACCTGCCGGAAAGTACGCTGATTATGCTGGTTTCGGCATTTGCGGGCTATGAGCATACTATGCAGGCATATCGTGAAGCGGTACAGGAAAAATATCGGTTTTTTTCATTTGGAGATGCCATGTTTCTCTCATAATTGAATCATTTCGTTTTAAGGTCAGCACCTCCTGGATCAGGGGATGCTGACCTTTTTTTGCAGGAATAAAAAGTTACATTATTGTAACAATTGTATTTATTGGGGAATAATTCTTGACAAATTGGGATATTTGGGAGCATACTAATAATATGCATCTATACGTTTTAGTTGAAAATAAAACAACATATGGAGTGAATTTAATGGAAGATGCGAAAAAAATTATTGATGAAGTCAAAAAAGCAGTAGTGGGGAAAGATAACATATTAGGAAAAGTCCTGATGGCAATTTTAGCACAGGGACATGTTCTTTTGGAGGATGTGCCGGGTGTGGGAAAAACCACCATGGCGCTGGCTTTTTCAAAAGCAATGGAGCTTTCTTATAAAAGACTGCAGTTCACGCCGGATGTCATGCCATCGGATGTAACCGGATATACCATGCTGCAGCATGCAGAAGGGAAAAGCGTTTTTGTCCCCGGTGCAGTGATGTGCAATCTGTTTCTGGCGGACGAAATCAACAGAACCTCCAGTAAAACACAGTCGGCATTGCTGGAGGTGATGGAAGAAAGTGCCGTTACCGTGGATGGCGTCACACACCCGGTACCCAGGCCGTTTCTCGTCATCGCGACACAGAATCCGGTGGGGTCGTCTGGAACACAGCCTCTGCCGGAATCGCAGATTGACCGCTTTATGGCCAGGTTGTCACTGGGATATCCGGATCAGCAGAGCGAAATGGAAATGCTGCGCCGGCGTAAGAACATATCCGCAATTCGGCCAATTCAACAAGTTGTTACGCCGGACAGGCTGATTGCCATGCAGGAACAGGTTGGCAAGGTGTTTGTTTCGGATCCGCTTTATGATTACATTACGGCGCTGACATCGTGGACGCGCACGCAGCCGGAAATTCGTCTGGGTGTCAGTCCCCGCGGTTCAATCGCACTGATGGAAATGGCAAAGGCATGTGCTTTTGTACATGACCGTGATTATCTGGCTCCCGAGGATGTGCGTGAGGTGTTCGCAGATGTTTGCGGACACCGTATTTTGCCCGGACCAAAGGCGCGCATCGGGGGATTGGGCGTACCGGAATTGATCGCACGTGCGTTGGAGCAAGTTAAGGCTCCGGCAGCGGTGTAATTTGCACATATTTCGCCCACAAGGAAAGGTTGATTGCGGCAATGGCAAAGCAGCGAATCATATATCTGATTACCCTGATTGTCTCTTTTGTGCTTTTTGTGCAATGGGAGGACTATTTTGTCCATCTTTTGTTTTACTTCTTACTCCTGCTCCCGGTTGTGTCGCTCATCGTTTCATTACCATTGAGTTTTTTGCTTCACTGTCGTTTAGAGGCGCCGGCTGCCGTTATGTCTAAGAATGTACCGGAATCCTTCTTGTTTCAGGTAAATAATCGGTATCCGGTTCCTGCTGCCTGCATAAAGGCAACAGTGGTGTGCAAAAATGTGCTTTGCAGCTCCAAAACAGTGGCAAAGGAAAAAATTCACTTTCCTGCAGGTTTTTCGGCGGAAACCAGTGTGCCGATTCGGATATCCTTTCCGTATTGCGGAAAAATTACGCTGCACATTCGTTCGGTTCGTGTTTGTGACCTGTTAGGGCTATTTTGCATCCCGGTGCTGCATAAGAAGTTTTGTGCAACTGTTTATGTGATGCCGGATCAGGCCGAGATAGAATGCGAACCGGAAAGCGGAGTTGATCTGGGGCAGGAGAGTACCGTTTACTCCGATAAGAAAGCGGGAAACGATCCTGCTGAAATTTTTCGTTTGCGTGATTATCACCCCGGAGACCGGCCTCATGCAATTCACTGGAAGCTCAGCAATCGTTTTGATCGGTTGCTGGTGCGCGAATTTGGATTACCGCTGAATGTTTCGGTACGATTCTTAATTGAAACCGGAGGCAATACGCCGCTGCATCAGATAGATTGTTTGTTGGAAGCTTTTTTTTCGCTCGCGGACTTTCTTGCACAGCAGGGCATGATTCAGACGGTGAATTGGCTATCCTCCTGCAAAGAACTGGAAACCCGCACCGTTGCGGATGAAGATGCATTGGCAGAAATTTTGCATGAAGTGCTTGCCATGCCATCGGTGCAGGAGACAGACGGTGCACTTAAGGCGTTGGTCATGCAGGAGGAGGCTCCGTTAAGATGCCATTTGATTTATCTTGCAGCAGTGGGCGAGGATTGTGCGCCTGTCCCGCTGCTCACCGGTTTGCTGCACAATGGTGTCTGCCGCAGAATTTCGATTTTGGCAGCCGGAAGGGTGCACATATTCGATGAATTACAGGAAGAGCCGGGCTGTGAGGTTTATTCACTACAGAATGGTGTGATGGATGCGGGACTTGAGGAAATGAGAGTGTGAAAAGGAATGGTTATAGAATGAGAAAAAAGCGTACGGAAATGCCCGTTTGCTTTTTGTCGGAGCAGGAAAATGCACCACAGCCGGTTTTAACGCTAACAAAAGAAACGGTAGCATCAGTTGTCCTTTACGCGGCAATTTTTGGATTGGCGCTTTATGGAAGTCTTGCTCTTTTTCTAAATGTTTTTCAGCTGCGGGTTCATTTATTTTGGATCATCACAGCAGTTACAGCTTTTTACGGAATTCTTACCCTTATTTTTTCTTATGCAAAAGGTAAACAAAATCTGTGGCTTCTGGCTCCCATTCTGCTGATGGCAGGAATCGGACTTGTTTTTCAAAAAACATTGATACAAGGGATTTGCCGCTATCTTAATAAGCTGTTTCTTATGTTGAATCAAACAACCTATTGGGTATTTCCTAATTTCCCGATTGAGTTTGCAGGCTCCGCGAAGACCGTAAGCCAAAATACCATGGCAGTCTGTTTTCTGTTTTTCTGGCTTGCCTTGCTGATTGGCTATGCGGTGGTTCGGCGCAGGAACGTTTTGATGTTGGTTATTTTTACGGTAGCATTTCTCTGGATGCCGATTGGGTTTCGGCTTGATGTTTTAATTCCCGGTTTTTTTGCTGTTTTCACATCGTATATCACGCTGTATGTTTATGATTTTGGAACGCAGCGTAAAAAACTGGGGCCGCGTCCGCCAAAAGAACCCCGCCGGAAACGGCTGCATGAGGTCTCGCATCGTATGCAGACTTTTGCGGTAATTCCTCTGATCGTTTTAACCGTGATCTCATCTGTGATTTTATTGCCGCAAACGGGCTATCGACGTCCCAAGAATATCTCTGATTTACGCAGTACCGTCATGAATTTTGACTGGCGAAAAATCGACTGGAATTCTGCGTTTGGAATCCGTTTTCAAGGATTTGGAGAGGGCGATCTGCAAAATCTCGGTTCTCTGAACTATTCCGGACGCACGGTTGTGCAGATTAAAGGAGAAAAGCAGGAAACACGTTATCTGCACAGTTTTGCAGGTGCACATCTGAACAACGGAAAATGGGAGGCGGTTTCCGTTGAAGAATACAAGAATGCCGCCATCAAATTCCCGCATATTGTACCACAACGGTTAAGCACGATGCTCTATGAATTTGAAGAAGAGAAAGCTTTTGCATGGAATGGATCATGGTTCCAGAATGTTGCAGATCCGTATGTCCTTTCGGTACGAAATGTTGCTGCCAAAGACAAGATTGTCTTTTTAACCGGTTTTTTAAATTCCACTGCAGCACAGATGGGGAGTATTGAGTTTTCCGGGGATGCACAAGCACAAATGTTTGACGATAAAAATCAATACAGTATGAAGGTTTATTCTGCTTCAAACTCAATTTGCACAGAAATTTATTTACCGGATCCCATTGCGAATGTTGCCGATTATTATGCTCGTATCGAAGATTTCGTCACTTATTTTGTAGGTATTCCAAATGACAAGACAAATGCAGACGGTTTGTCGTTCGGAAGTTTTTGCGAAGAAGTGGTTGCATATAACCGTTACGTCTATGATACTTATACCTCCTTGCCTGATAATACTCGGCAAGCTGCAGAAGCATTGTGCCAACAGTATAAGCTGCAGCCGCTGATTCAGGACTGGACAATGAATGTGCAGCAGACCGTAGACAGGGTGCGAAATTTACTGCAGTCTCAGTGCAGATATTCGTTGTCACCCAAAACGGTTCCATCCAATGTAGATTTTGCAACTTATTTTCTCAATGAAAGCCAAGAGGGGTATTGCGTTCATTTTGCGACAACAGCAACCGTTCTGTTACGTGCCATGGGAATTCCGGCACGCTATACAGAAGGTTTTGTTCTGGTACCGTCTGATTTTTCGGGAACAAAGGATGAAGAAGGATACATTTCAATCAAGGACGAGCGGGCACATGCATGGGTGGAAGTTTACGATCCGACCCAGTTGGAGTGGATTCCGATGGAAGTAACACCGGGATTCAGCCAAACGATAGGGCAGGTTGATCAAACAAAGCTGCCGCAGCCGACTTCTTCCATTCCGGTTTCATCAGAACCGGAATCTTCATCCAAGGCGGCATCTTCTTTCATTTCATCGCAAAAAACTTCCTCTGTTTCATCGCAAAAAACATCTTCCTTGTCCGGAACATCAGTATCTTCCAACAGCACGTCAGTTTATCCAGCCCCTTCCGGATCAGGAGAAAAAGCACTTTCTGCAGTAGTCTTTGTGCTAATCGGAGTCGTGTTTATTATCCTTATTTGCTTCAGTTTGCGCCGTATTGCCATTGCGCGGCGGAAAATTAAGCTCGAACAGTCCGATATCAATGCAGCAATACGGTACGGATGCAAATATTTAATTGCAATGTTGCGTGCGGCAGGTTGTCCGGCGCCACAAGACAAGGATACGCCGGAGTCTTATTTGAAAAAGTCTCTTGCAGTAATTTCCTGGCTTCCAAGAAAGAGACTTTATCATGTGTTGGAATCCGGCCAAAAAGCTCGATTTGCAGAACATCCTTGTTCGGAGGAGGAGCGTACCGAAATGGTTGAGCTGCTCAAAGAGCTTTCCGTACAGATTTCCCATCAATTGGTTGCTGTCAGATATGTTGCTTTCCGATGCAGATTTCCACGCTTTCCGCAATAGAGCCGGAACTTTTGCGTTGACTTCCGGGAGAAAAATCGATATAATAAAAAAGAATCCAAGCGGTATGTCGGATGCGCCGACGTACCACTCATTTTTGCAAAATAGACCGGAAAGGCTGAAAAAAATTCAATGCTGAAAATTATAAAACAAGAAGGTCGTACCCGCCGCGGAGTGTTGGAAACACCGCATGGCACGGTGCAAACCCCCGTATTCATGAACGTCGCAACCAGCGGAGCAATCAAGGGTGCGGTTTCTGCACTCGATTTAAAGGAACTCAAATGTCAGATTCAACTTTGTAACACGTATCACTTGCACATCCGTCCTGGTGATGAATTGATTCGTTCGCTTGGCGGTGTGCGGGAATTTACGCGTTGGAGCGGACCGGTTCTGACTGACAGCGGCGGTTTTCAGGTGTTTTCGCTTGCACCTCTGCGTAAAATTACAGAAGAAGGAGTGCATTTTTCCTCACATGTGGATGGTGCCCGGATTTTTATGGGACCCGAGGAAAGTATGCAGATTCAGTCTCATCTGGGCTCTACCATTGCAATGGCATTTGATGAGTGCGTTGAAAACCCCGCTACGCTGGAGTATGCAAAAAAATCTTGTGCACGTACAGTTCGCTGGCTGGAGCGTTGTCAAACAGAGATGAAGCGCCTGAACGCACAAGCTGATACCGTTAATCCCAAACAGTGGCTGTTCGGAATTAATCAAGGCTGCACCTTTGATGATCTGCGGGTGGAGAATATGCGCACGATCGCAAAGCTTGATCTGGATGGATATGCAATTGGCGGCTTGGCAGTTGGTGAGCCTGCCGCAGATATGTATCGAATTATTTCAGCAGTAGAACCGGAAATGCCCCAGGACAAGCCGCGTTATCTGATGGGTGTTGGTACGCCGGGCAACATTCTGGAAGCAGTGCGTTTGGGGGTTGATATGTTTGATTGCGTGATGCCCAGCCGCAATGCACGCCATGGCAGAATCTTTACGTGGAACGGTGCACTGAATATTATGAATAACAAGTATCAGAAGGACCCGTTGCCGCTGGACCCTGAATGTGATTGTCCTGTGTGCCAAAATTTCTCCCGTGCATATATCCGGCATTTGTTTAAAAGCGGAGAAATGCTTGCCATGCGCCTTTCTGTTATGCATAACCTTTGGTTCTATAATACGCTGATGGAAAAAATTCGGACTGCGATTGAAGAAGACCGTTTTGAGCAATTCCATGCAGCAAATTTTGAAAAGTTAGACCACAGGATCTGAAATCAATAAATTCCAATTCGCAAATGAACAGGAATTTATTTTGAAAAAACGAAGAACGCTCATCAAAATATAATAAACTGATTTTTTGCTTGACAATTTCTGCGGGATGCGATATAATAACACTCGCGGATTTCCGGGTGTGGCGCAGCTGGTAGCGCGCTTGACTGGGGGTCAAGAGGCCGCAAGTTCAAGTCTTGTCACTCGGACCAAAAAGACCTGTTCTTCTTAGAAGGACAGGTCTTTTGCTATGGGAAAATCTATGGTATATTGAACGTAGGAAAATTTATCAGGCTGTGTAAAAACCGGTTTTTCCATTTAAGATTACAAGGCAGAACAAACTCGACATAAGAATAGGCTGGAAACTGGTTCATACCTTAGCCAGCATGCCGCTGGTTCCCACCCTATTGAGCGCTCTTTTGAAATTATACGCAAGAAAGCAAAGGCACATTTCGGTCTTCACCATCTCGGTGCGGCGCACCTGCAAATAGCGAAATCCAAAGTCTGCCTTAACCGTCCCGAATACGTGCTCTACCAGATTCTTGCGCTTTTTGTAGAGCGCACGGTTCTCGTACACACGCCGAAGGGCATCGTCACCGGCTTTCTGGTGTAAGCCGCGCATAATGGTTCTTCCGTCTGAACTTTTTGTACACAAATCACGAACCGGGCAGTCCGCGCAAAGCTTCTTACTACCATAATAGGCCTCAGTGGAATCAGTGTTGCGTTTCTTTTTCCGTGGTAACTCCTTGCCTTGCGGACAGATATAAATGTCCTTTTCTTCCTCGTAGAAAAAGTGGTCATAGCCATACTCGGAAGAAGGCGCACCGCCGCGGTCTGGCTTTGAGACGATGGGAATAATCCCTGCTTCCTCAGTTGCTTCAATCTGCTCGGCTGAAAAGTATCCACGATCCGCCAGAACAGTAAGCTTGTCCACACGCAATGCTTCTTTTGCCTGCAGAGAAACCGGATAAAACTGCTGGTAATCCACCACGTCACTGGTCACATCTACACTTGCCACGATAGAGTCATTAATTAAGTGAGGGTAATTATATGGGGAGAAGATCATTTGGGTTAACTGCTACACAAATCAATAGGATGATTTCAACTTCAAACGCTGCTGCCAAACAACGTGAAAGAATGAATTTAATCAATAGTCAAATAGGTATACAAACCGAGAAGGAACCAGAATACGAAATAATCGATTTTGACTTTAATATTGAATCAAGAGTATCGCATGTTTGTTTTTTAGAAACAAACATGTATAGGAAAATATCAAAATATGTTACACAAGATGGTAATCGGTATCCGATCTATGGTGATTGGAGTAGCAAAACAAAAAAACATAAAAAAACTATAAAATTAACAAATCAAACACTTGAGGAGTTAAATACTTATTATGATTTTTTGATTCGGGAGTTTTCATTTGAGATTGTACAACGATTAAATAATGAAGACCTTTATCCATCTTGGTTTATAATACAAACACTAAATAATGAAGAAAAGTATGAAAAAGTCCTTGTTGAGAAAGATGCAAAACAAAAGTGTAACTTAGAATCAGACTCTATCAATAAATATCAAAAAGATATTACTAAAACAAAAGCCCTTATTGATAGTTTGGATAATAATCTAATAATTAAAAATAAAAAAATCGAAAGAAAAAGAAAAAGCTTATCATTTGCAAAGAATCAAAATAATTGCTTATTATTTTCCATATTAACATTTGGAATACACGCGCTTGTTCATTCAAAAAAAAGAATTAATCGTCTTGAAGAAAAAATAACTGTTCTTGAAGAAAGCATTTTAAATATAAGAGAAGAAATTAAAGCATCTTATATTAAAAATGAAAAAAATGAGGCTTTAATACAAAAATCAAGAGAAAATATTAATAACATAATCCAAAAGAAAAATGAAGATATTTCCAAAATTGTTTCAAAATATAGAAAAGAAATATCTGAAGTGGAACCTCTTCCTATTAATTTAGTTACTACAGTTGAAAATGGATTTATACCTTTAAAAAAGGTAGTGGGGTTGAATTACGAAAAGATAATTGGGTGTTATGTTATTCATAATGTTGAAAATGATAAATACTATGTAGGCCAATCAAAAGATGTTATTAAAAGAATTACAAAGCAGCATTTTGATGGAGCCAAAGTAAAGAATATTATTTTTGCTGAAGATTACTATAAATCTAATTTAGAGAATAAAGATGATTTATTTGAGGTGAAAATTATTCGTTGCGAAACAAAAGATGAACTTGATAGAACTGAAATGGAATTAATCGAAGAGTATGACTCTTTCAACAACGGATACAATGGGACAAATGGAAATAAATAAATTCTTCGATGTAAAAGAATTCTAACCAAAAATATGTTTTTAATGTTGTGCCACATGCTGTTTTCCCAGGGAGGAAAATTGTATCAATATATGATACTTAACACATAACAGGGCAGTGAAATAGATGCCCAACGAAACCCCCGATTCTATCGGGGGTTTCGTATTTTGTAATCAATGAATTGAACGTGGATTTTATAGATGCCAAATGGCTGAAAACCTATTCTGGCAGGACATGAACCGACATAAACGAATATTTGCTTCTTTTACGCGATCAGGTATGAAAATATCTGGTCGCTTTTTTGTCGCCATTAAGCCCGGAGTTAAAAAAAGACTCCGGGCTTTTTCTATTGTTGAGAACGCGGACCGTACGCTTCCCGGAAGTGCGGCCCGCGCGAAGCTGATTTTGATGAAGAACGGAACACTGCTTTGTGACGGCGGCAGGGGAAACGTGTGCAATGGCGCGTCGTATTGTAAAAATAGCCTTCTGAACCCCAGAAACGGTGCGGGTGAGGAAAACTGTCGACTCGGTGTTTTTCGCGCTGGGACAGAGATATGTTCCAGCGCTGGAAACGGTCGGCTTCTGCGAGGACTGGAGAAAAATTGTATCTGTCCTGAAAGAATATGACGTGAAAACAGACGAAACGGTGGAAAAGGTTGACCAGATCCGGAAACACCCCCAAATCCTTTTTGGAAGATATTACGGACATCAAAAAACGCGGGAGCAAAACGGCTGAATCATTCCGTCCGGGCGATGTAACCTGCATAAAAACAGCCTCTGCTGATGTTTCACAGTAGAGGCCGTTTTGGGCAGAGCGCATAAGCGTGATGATGAAAAATTTACTTCACGAGTTGGTTTAATTCGGCCTTAAAAGCGTTGACGTTCCAACCGGAATATTTCGCAAAGACAGGATATGCATCCATCATGGACAGCAGAACCTCATTTTCGGTCAAAAAGTAGTTTTCAGGGAGATAGGAACGATAAGTATTTTCAATGACTTCATTTGTTTCGCTATTTGTTTCAGGAACCAAAAAAACAACATACTTTTTACCAGGTTGGAATTGTTCGTGGTAATCGGATCCTGCCGCATATACAATGTCGTTATTCAGTGCAATACCATCCGGTTTGTACAGAACAGAATCAATATGCGCCGGGTAGTAATAGGTAGTGAACGTTAACGTGTGGCCGTCCACCGTGTCGGGCAAATAGATGTTTTCCGTGGTGGCTTCTCCTGTAATGGAAAGGGTGACAGCGGCGATGCGCGGGTTTGAAGATTCGAAAACCTCCTTGATAGATGCGGGAGAACCCATGCTGATCTGTGCATCTTCTTCAACACGCGGATATTCTGCGCGTAAAGCCTCCAGAGCAGTGCCACTGACAGGTTCTGGATATGTTTGTTGACATGCGCATGCGGCACCAAGCAGAAAAACGACCATCAGACCAGAGATAACGCGACCCAGTATTTTTTTCATAGTATTGTCTCCTTTGGAATAAAATCCTGTTCTTACGGATTTCCGTAATATTTCCGTGTGAATTCACTAATATCATATGATGTTAAGGAGGTAATTGTTTTGATATTAGCGACAGCCGAATACATTATGGTGCAGGAACTCCAATAGTGACCAAATCCTAAAGCATGCCCAATTTCGTGCGCAAGAATAACTCGATAACCGATTGCGGTAAGCCCTGACAAAATGGAAGCATTAGTTACGGGATTAACTTCTATTCTAGCACTTCGAATTTTCTTCGTGGATGCATTCGCTGATGTAACATTAGTAATTTCCCTACCATTTGTGTCAAAAGGATAAGTTATTGCAGCAACAGAACTAGGCTCATAACCTTGTGCTTGGAGTTTGCTGTTCCACACGGATTGTGCTGGAGCAACAAATGTAATTCATGCATTAGTGTCATTCCCGTTTGTAGCACGTGATACTGAAACGCCATATCGTGTGCCCCAATAAGAACTGAAAGCGCTGTTGAACTGATTTGTCCAGTTGGAATTAAGTACGTTATAATTGTACCATCGGATCGTCATGGAACGCGTAAACGGTGAAGCGCTTGTGTAAGAAGCCCATTTCAGAGGCGCAGAAGGATACATTTCAGAGGCTTGAGCCTGTGAGCATAATCCAGCAAACATTGATAAGGATAAGCATAACGCAATAAGAATTTTGATTTTTCTTTATTATTTTGTTTTCGTCCTTCTATAAAATAGGATATAGATAGCATAAAAGTGCAGAGAGAATTTTATGCCGCACTGTTAGTAGCGCACTGGAATCACATCCAATACATAAAATTCGCAAAGGAATAGGATACATTTATATTATAATTTGCCACAAACAGACTGTCAATGTACAATATGGATAAAAATAGAAAATAGGAGAATACATATTAACTAAAAAGGAGATGAATGGTATTTTAATCTCCCCTTTATTGTGAGTGGCGAAAAGCGGAAAGAGCAGCAGTTTACCGCTGCGTTTTCTGTCTGCAGAAAAGCTCAGCGTATTCCATTAGGTTCTCCAGGCAGTTCAGTTTTGCGTGCTTTGCGAACCGATTGATGCGTTTCTGCAGGCGACGTTTGAAAATAGAGCTGATGTTGGAGGAGCGTTCTCGCATGGTTTCCTGAACATAATCCGGCAGGGAAGCAAAATATTTCGCCGCTTCTTCGTCATCGCGAAGCAGCGCGGCTCTGCGAAACCGCTATTTATGTGGATGGTGCCAGTCAAGACGGGGTGAACTGGGACAATGGAAGAAGTCTTTCCCTTATCCCGGCGAGTATCGTTCCCGTAAATTAGCAGAAGAATTATTGGAGGAACAAATTCAAAGATAATGGAATTTGACAATGTAACAGGGGAAAAATCATGTTAAATTATGTAACAAATATTGTTAAGTTGCCTGGCAGCAAAGAGCGAATCGAAGAAATACTGCCTGTCGTTTAGAATGATCAATACGAATTCGGGAGTGTGGATTTCAATAAAATTATTCTCCTGCCGGAATCGCTTAACAATGAGGTGGGCGGCTGCACAGACCACTGGCTAAAGGCTAACAAGGTTTTATCAATGTTTATACGTTGGGCGGCACAATGAATATGGATAAACTGAAAATGATTCTGGCAGAAAGCGAAGAAATCTTCCTCCGTCAGAGAAAAGACGTTGACCGTGACGAATGGGCGCTCGGTAAAACTGCATGGAGTGCTCCCCACCCGGTATTATGAAAGCTTTCTGAACTTTTTTCGGACGTAACGATCGTGCATAAGTGGGCAGACGAGGATATCGGTTTAAATTGCGGGTAGCACACTTATCTTCGCGGCGGAATCATCGACGAATATTTTCGGGATTACGGAGTGTGTTCCATTGACTTTGCCACAGAGGTGAAGGGTGCCGATGTTGCGGATTAGAGCTTCATGATTGGAGCCTCATATTGAATGAAACCGGAACTCTGAGTATGTCTATGAGGGATCTCAGATGGGAGAAATAAAGTAGGGTATAGAAAAAGCCAACTGTTTCAAGAGGACAGTTGGCTATGTAAAAATATTTGCTATATTTGTCTCGATTTTCTTTCTCATTGAACTTTTTTCAGTTCTTTATGGTATAATGGTTCAAACATATAAACCATTTGTCTGGAGGCAATGTAATGGACGAATGTGCAAGGCAACGCAGGTTACTGGCGGAGGAATTTTTGAATTACCGTAAAGTTTTTATCGCGTTGGGCGATGCAACACGGCAGCAGATTTTTGTAGCGCTGCTGCAAAATGAAACCATCGGAATGCGCGTGCCCGAAATCACTAAGTGTACACATCTTTCACGACCTGCGGTTTCTCATCATTTACAGATGCTGCGGGACGCCGGGCTCATCAATATGCACCGGGTTGGCACCATGAATTTTTACTATGTGGACGCTGACAAAGGCTGCTGGGGCGGGCTGAAAATGCTGGTAGATCACGTGGACGCTGTTGTGCACGCTGCACAGGAGAACGGTTATCCGAGGCTACAGGAGGATGTACGGCCATGATTAAGCTCTATGTGCTTCATACAGGCTCCGTCATTGTGGACAGAGGCATCCCCTACAAGGATAAAAACCCGTTTGCTCCGCTGGGACTATTGCGCGGAAAGGACAAGAAGGTGGAATTGCCGGTTTCCGCTTATCTTATCGAGCATCCGCGTGGCAATATCCTTGTTGATACCGGCTGGAGCTCTCGTTATGTGGTAGAACGTCCTCACCGATTTTTCGGGTTGTTGGACGGCATCAGCACGCCGGTGGTGCATCAAGGCGACGCTGTGGATGAAAAGCTGGCGGCGCTGGGGATTCGCGACGCAGACATTGACTACATCGTGTTTTCCCACTTGGACTTTGACCACACCAGCGGCTTAGAGCATCTCCTGCAGGCAAAGCACATCATGGCATCTAAGGAAGAATACACCGATTCAGATAAATACTTTTTTCGCTATGTAAAAAGCAACTGGGAATTTGCCCATGTGGAGACCTTTGATTTTGCCCAGACTGGCATCGGGCCGGTGGGCAAATCCTTCGATTTGTTCGGTGACGGCAGCGTGATATTTGTGAATACACCGGGACATACCCACGGCCTTGTTACAACCCTTGTGACCGGTGCGGACGGGAAATATGCCGCCATTGCGGGCGACACCTTCTACACGCAGGAGAATCTAAAACGGCACATTATTCCGGGCTTCACGGTGAGCAGGACGCTGGCGGAAAAATCTCTTGACTATATGCTGACCCTTGCCACCGATCCGAACTGCGTGGCGCTGCTGGCAAACCACGACCCGGAAATCAAAGAACAGATCATTACACTGTAAAGGAGAGTATTATTATGACTATTTTTGAAGCAATTCATGTCCGTCACGCGGTGCGGAGCTATTTGGATAGGGCAATTCCCGCTGATGTAATCGCTGTGCTGCAAGGCGAAATTGACGACTGCAACCGCGAGGGCGATCTGCACATCCAGCTGGTGACAAATGAGCCAAAAGCATTTGACGGCATGATGGCGCACTATGGGAAGTTTTCCGGTGTGCAGAATTATGTTGCACTGATCGGCAAAAAGTGCGCTGACCTTGACGAGCGTTTGGGGTACTACGGAGAGCGCGTCGCCCTGAAAGCTCAAACACTGGGGCTAAACACCTGTTGGGTGGCCATGAGTTTTTCCAAGGGGGCGGCGAAGAAGAACATAAAAGTCGGCAGCGACGAAAGGCTGGTTTGCGTACTTTCTCTCGGCTATGGTGCCGCACAGGGTGTACCGCACCAATCCAAGCCAATGGAAACGCTTTGCAAGGCAGACAGCGCCATGCCCGACTGGTTCAAGGCCGGTATGGAGGCAGCAATGCTGGCTCCCACCGCCATGAATCAACAAAAATTCCGCTTGACGCTCTCCGGTGAAACAGTGGAGGCGGAAAATCTCGGCGGATTTTACTCCAAGGTTGATCTGGGTATTGTAAAGTATCACTTTGAAGTAGGCAGCGGGAGAAAAATCAAATGAAAAGCTCGGGTGAATCGGTTATGGAACTTACACAAGGTACCAAATCAAAGACTACGACAGCTAAGCTGAGGATTTCTATCCTGCTGAACCTGTCTGTCACGGTTCTTTCTGCCGTTGGAACCGCGATCAGCTTTGGAAAACATGGCTATCAAATGTTTCAGTTTTATACGGTAGACAGCAATATTTTTGCCATGCTGGCCTGCGCTGTTTATGCCGCCTTCTTGATACGCAAGCTGATCGTAAATAAGGAAATACCGGAGTGGGCGGCCATGGTGAAATATGCGGCGATATGCTGTCTTGCCGTCACATTTTTGGTGGTCGTTACGGTACTTGCACCGATAAGCGGAGTGAGAGGATATCAGATGATGCTGCTCTCCGACGATATGTTGTATCATCATTTGCTGTGCCCGGTGCTGGCGGCTCTATCCTTTTTTCTTTTTGATCGAGTTCCGTTTAAGGTGAGAAAAGCGGCCCAATTTGCGCTGCTGCCAACTGCTGTATATGCGGTTGTGATTGTCATTCTGAATCTTGTCAGAGTTGTTGTCGGGCCATATCCTTTTTTAATGGTTTACCGTCAGCCGGTCTATATGTCTTATGGGTTGTCTTGATTCTTGGAGGTGCATATGCCTTTGCATGGCTGGTTGCTAAGCTCCGCCATAGAATCGATTAAGACTTCTTTTCATCGTTTTGACAGATATTCAAGAAACCGTTTCACAGCCAGTGAAGCGGTTTTTTTATCCCGCAGGGCAAGCCCGATTTTGCGGTATGCCGGAACCTCTAATTCCTTTGCCACAATCTTATAGGGAATCCTTTTTAAGATCAACTCCGGCAGGATACTGATACCAAGGCCGTTCTCCACCATCGACATGATGGCATAGTCGTCCCAGGTGGTGAAATGCACTTTCGGACAGATGCCGCAGCGCGTAAAAATCTCGGATATTTCTGCTTTGGCACCTTTTTCAAGCAGCAGAAAAGGATCATTACACAGCGCAGCCACAGGGAATTTTTTGCAGTCTGCCAACGGATGATTTTGCGGCAAAATAGCGAGCAGCCTGTCCTGCTCCAAAAAGATGGTCTCAAACTCTGGCTTCGTCGGCAGGCGCAGAAAGCCACAATCTACCCGACCTTCTGCAATCCATTCCTCTATTTCGGTATAGTCGCCCAGCAGCAGTTCGTAGTCTATATTTGGATAATCTTTTTGAAAGGCTTTGATGATATTGGGCAGCCAATGGGTTGCCACGCTGGAAAAGGTTCCGACTCGAATCAGCCCGGATTGCAGACCATTCAATTCATCCACCTGCATCTGGAGCTTTCGAAAGTCATCACAAACACTTTTGGCGTAAGGCAGCAGTTTCATCCCATCGGAGGTCAGGCGGACACCGTTTCGTCCGCGCTCCAACAGAGAGACTTTCCATTCACTCTCCAGATCGTTTATCATGCGGCTGATTCCCGATTGAGAATAACTGAGAATCTCCGCCGCCTTTGTAAAGCTCCCATACTCCACCGTTTTGATGAATGCCATATATTTTTGAAGATTTGTGTCCATAATTGGCTCTCCTTATCATCTGGTTTAATCATTTGTAACATGATAAACATTCGCTTTTGTAATCTAACGATTCATGATATACTATTTTTATCATTTTTTCAAGGGAGAGCGACAAGATGTTTTATGTGAGTGAGAGTAAAACAACTGCGCCGGAGCAGTATTTGAATCCATTACAGCGGCAAGTTTATGCTGTATTGAAGGAGCTGGACATCCCGTTTGAGCGGGTTGATACGGACGAGGCCATCACGATGGAGGACTGTGTCCAGATTGATGAGAAGCTGCAAATGAAAATGGTAAAGACGCTGTTTCTGTGTAATCGGCAGCAGAATGCATTTTATCTGTTTATTACGGCGGGGGATAAGCCCTTCCGCTCGAAGGATTTCAGCACCGCTCTGGACGTGGCGCGGGTTTCTTTTGCACCGGCTGAGAGGATGGCAGAAATGCTCGGTACAAAAATCGGTGCTGCCACTGTGTTCAGTGCGCTTCTGGACAAGGAAAATCGGGTGCAAATCGTCTTTGACAAAGAGGTATTAAAAGAACAATGGGTTGGATGCAGCGACGGAACGACCACCGGATATATGAAGGTAGCGACGGAGTTGATTCTTCGGCGTTTTTTGCCGTATGTAAAGCATCCTGCTGCCGTAATTGAGGTGTGAAATGGGACTTTATCAAAACCGCATCGTCATCAAAGTGGGTACATCCACGCTGACAAATGAAATCGGTCAAAGCGACCTACGCTCCTTTGATCGACTGGCCTGTGTGATTTCCGATATTCAGAACATGGGCTATGAGGTGATTTTAGTGTCCTCCGGTGCAATTGCTATTGGCACCAACAAGCTTAAGCTGGAGCATCGTCCCACTGCGATGAGAATGAAGCAGGCTGCCGCCGCCGTGGGGCAATGCAGCATGATGTTTCTTTACGATAAGTTCTTCGGCGACTACGATAAGACCATTGCGCAGATTTTGCTAAATGCCGAGGACATGGACCAGGAGGAAAAGAAGGAAAATCTGACAAACACCTTCAATGCTTTGCTGGAAATGGGCATTATCCCTGTTGTCAACGAAAATGATTCTGTCAGCTATACAGAAATTGAATCTGAGGAGCGGCTGTTCGGCGATAACGATATGCTGTCCGCTGTGGTGGCCGTCCTGTGCAGGGCAAAACGGCTCGTCATTTTCTCAGACATCAACGGGCTCTACGATGCAGATCCGCGTCTGCATCCCAATGCTCGTCTGATCGAGCGGATCGACCAAATTGATGAGAGCGTATATGCCTTGGCAGGCGGTGCGGGTTCCCGCAGAGGGACAGGCGGTATGAGAACAAAGCTGCAAGCTGCTGCTCTCGCCACAGCGCAAGGCGTAGACACGATTATCACAAATGGAAAGGACCCCACCGCACTATACAAGATTGTGGACGGAAAAAGTGTGGGGACGCTATTTGTAGGAAAACAATAATATGAAATTCATTCCATTGCGGCGCAACGTCGCCATCCAAAGGTAAATAGATGCTGTGGATTATTAAATCAGTTTAAACTGTGTCCACTTTTGACTCTTTAGCCGTACCATAAAAATGATTCCCCGGATCACGATGTCAATACTCATCCCCCATGCAATACCGATGACACCAAAGTTTAGCTACACGCCCAGCAGTTCCGAGAAAAAAAGCCGGACTGCAACTGTAAGTATAACGGAAACAATCATCGTGAATCGAATATCTCCCGCCGCTCTCAGCCCGTTCCCCAACGGTCCGGCAAAGGGATAGGCGATGCCGCTAAAAATATTGTTGATCAAAACCAGAATCACAACCATCGCTGCAGTTTCCGAGGAAATTATTTTATTGCACACCAAAAAGAGAGCTTGTTCAGGATTGTCATAATTGGCATCCTGAACAAGCTCTCTTGGATATTTTCCAATATATTGAAACCTGTTATTAAGACGAAGCGCATTCACCCTGCATTGTGGTGGCTTAGCCCGCTTCAGTTTCAAGTGCATATATTTTTTCTGGCTCTTTCCATCGTCCACGGGCTTCTTCGCAACGGGTATCCTTGATCAAGCAAAAGATAATCAATATGATGGAACGGCAGAATTAAAACCCAAAGTGTTTTTCGACAGCCTGCAGTGTTTTTTCAATGGTACTGTTTTCGTTGCGTTCCAGCCAAAAAAACGGACTGCTTTTTATGGATTCGTATTTTTCCATCGTCACATATTCAATCGCTTTGTTACAGTTCTCTTTGGCAAGATCGGGATTTGAGGCGCTGTGAATGTATTGATTAAAGTCGTCATGATCCGGTCTGTGGCAATAATCATCTATTAAATTCTGAGGATTTCTGACCAAAAAGACAACACGATCAGGATCGGTGATGCGTTCCGCTTCCTTCAACGTCAAGTGTGCATCACATATTACCGTTTGGTTTTCTGATAATCGGATTAAGTCCAAGACAATAAAATCCAATTGTTCTCTTGTGTTGTCAATCAGCCATCGACCATATTCTTGATAGGGCCTGAAAAAGAATTCGTCCGCGTCGGCGAATTTTTTGTTCATAGCTGGTTGCGCAACGCTGTCTGACAAATGCTGATGGCGTTGAAACTCTTCATCAGCGTCAAAAAAAGCAAAACCGTATTTTTGAGCCAGACAACGGGAAATTGTAGTTTTTCCACCGCAAGGCGTGCCGATCACAAAGTAAACGTTTTTTAAGTATGCTTTTATGATATTATCTTTGATCTCCATGTATAACCATTCCTTTCGATTGCGCTGTAAATTGATATGATTACCGTGCATTAGCGCAATTTATTGTTGTTATACAGAGAATAGCAACCCATACAAACACCACCCGATCATTTTACTTTTGCGTCAAGTATCGGAAAACAGGTTACCTCTTTGGGTGAAATAAGCGGGTTTATTTTGTGTAAAAACGGTAGATAGTTGTTGTGTCATAGGTTTCACCGGGATTGAGAACCGTGGTGGGGAATTCCGGATGATTTGGAGAATCCGGAAAATGCTGAGTTTCCAAACAGATTGCGGCGCGTGGTTCCTGCGGTCTTCCACTGCGCAGCGGAAGTTGGGCATCATTGAGAAAGTTCGCACTGTAAACCTGCATGCCGCACTGGTCGGTCAGCACATCCATGCAGCGGCCTGTGTTGGGTGCACAAAGAGTGGCAACGCGGCGCAATCCATCGCCGGACAGAACAAAATTATGGTCATAGCCGCCTGCCAGTTGGAGTAGTGCATGGTCGGCATCAATGTCTTGTCCGATCGGCTTTGTACGCGAAAAATCAAATGCAGTACCGGCAGAAGAAAGCAGCTTTCCGGTCGGAATCAATTCAGAATCCGCTTCCGTAATCGCGATACTTTCCACCTGTAGAGTGTGGTCAAGCACGTTCCCGTGTTCACAGCTGCTCAAATTGAAATAACTGTGATTTGTCATGTTAATAACGGTTTTACGATCAGTTTGAGCAGTGTAGTGAATTTGCAGTGCGTTGTCTTCCGTCAGGGTATAGGTTACGGTAATCTGCAGTGTGCCGGGGTAATTTTCTTCGCCATCGAGGCTGAGAAGATGGAGAGAAACGCTGTTTTCGTCCTTGACCTCAGCGTCCCATACCCGTGCACCATAGCCGATATTACCACCGTGTAAGTGATTTTGTCCGTCATTTTTGGCCAAATGATAGGTCGTGCCGTCCAATGTGAATTGTGCACGGGCGATTCGATTGCCATACCGGCCAATCAGTGCGCCCTGACCGGAGGTGTCCTTTTCATAGGAGGCAAGCGTATCAAATCCCAGAATAACCTCCTCCACATTGCCGTTGCGATCCGGCATTTTCAACGAGAGAAGGCGTCCGCCATAGGTCATGACAGTTGCGGAAGCACCTTTGGAATTTGTGATGCAGAATGCGTTTACCACAGTGTTGTTATGAGTGCCAAATGGTTTAATTGTAACGCTCATATTCCATACCATTCCTTTCGTGTTATTACTTCATACATTAGCATAATATGGGTTGAAAAACAAGCATTTTCCTGCGCAGTATCTTGATTGGTTCGGTAAAAATGGTATAATAAAACCGGAAAAGAAACAGGATACAAAGGAGGTGTGCTTCATGAACTGGAAAAGGGCAGGAAAAGAAACAGTTGGTATCATAGCCGTACTGGTATCTGCATTTGTTTATTCGGTTGCCATTAAAGTATTTGTCAATGCAGGCGATTTGTTTCCGGCAGGTTTTTCTGGGATAGCGCAGCTGTTGGTTCGTGTGTTTGGAACGTATTTTCATATGGAAATTCATTTTTCGGTAATTTATGTGCTGTTGAATATTGCTCCCACAATTCTTGTTTTTCGTCATGTGGGTAAAAGATTTACGTTGCTTTCTATTCTGCAGTATGCAGCTGTGTCTGTATTTGTTGCGGTTTTGCCGTCGATCCCGATCACAAAAGATATTTTTTTAATTGCAGTGTTTGGCGGAATCGTTGCAGGGGTAGGTAATTCAATCGCTCTGGTAAATGATGCGTCCACGGGAGGAATGGATTTTCTGGCAATTTATGCCGCTTCCAAATTTAATATTTCCACTTGGAATTATGTAATGGCGGCGAATGCGGTGGTGTTGGCGATTGCAGGACTGCTTTTTGGCTGGGAACGAGCCATGTACTCAATTCTTTATCAGTTTTGCAGCACTACGGTAATTTCAAAAATTCATATGAGATATCAACTTCGTACCTTGTTTGTTGTCACGGAAAAAGCGGATCAGGTTTGCGACGCAGTTTTTCATATTGCGCGCCATGGAATTACAAAATTCCGATGTGAGGGCGGGTATAGCCATGCTGATAAAATTTGTTTGTATATGACTTGTAATGCATTTCAAGTCTCCACAATTACACATCAGATTGAGCGGATTGATCCGGCAGCATTTATCAATGTAATGAAAACAGAAAAGGTGTTGGGAAATTACTACCAGCAGCCGTTGGAATAGGATACAGGTTTATATCTTTATGCTTGTTGTAGAAGAATTTCCCGTTTTGCTTGACTTTTTTTCGGCAATGTATTATGATGAATAAAATTAAATGTAGAAATAGGCGATGAAGGGAATAGTAGTGCTCTGGCTGAATTCAGAGAGCCTGCGTTTGGTGTGAGCAGGTGTTCAGACGAGTGGTGAAGGTCATCCCGGAGCTTTCAACTGAAGGACTTTCAGTCTGTGTAAGTGCGAACGGGTCATCCCCGTTAACGGATGTTGTGCAATTTTGTGCAAGTAGAGTGACTGTGCACCGCAAAATCAAGGTGAGCAGTAATAAGAGTGGTACCGCAGAGTGTTTTCAAACCTTTGTCTCTTTAATGAGACAAAGGTTTTTTTCATTAAAATAAAAATGGCGTGGTTTTTCCGCGTCTTTTGAGGAGGAGCAAGCGCAATGAGCAAGGAGCTCGCAAAAACGTATGAGCCCCGTGAGGTTGAGGATCGAATATATGATTCCTGGCTTTCCGGCGGATATTTTCATGCGGAAGTTGACAAATCAAAAAAACCATATACCATCGTGATTCCGCCTCCAAACATCACCGGACAACTGCATATGGGTCATGCATTGGATGAAACGCTGCAGGACATTTTGATCCGGTTCAAACGGATGCAGGGTTACAGTGCACTTTGGCTGCCCGGAACCGATCATGCTTCCATTGCAACCGAGGCAAAAATTGTGGAGGCAATGCGTAAAGAAGGCATCACAAAAGAGGAAATCGGCCGCGATGCTTTTTTGGAACGTGCATGGGCATGGAAAGAAAAATTCGGCGGACGTATTATTGAGCAGCTCAAAAAGCTTGGCTCTTCATGTGACTGGGAACGCGAACGTTTCACGCTGGACGAGGGTTGCAGCAAGGCGGTACGCGAGGTTTTCTGCCGTCTGTATGAAAAAGGATTGATCTACCGCGGCGAGCGCATCATCAACTGGTGCCCCAAATGCTGCACGTCCATTTCGGATGCTGAGGTGGAATTTGCCGAGCAGGATGGCTCTTTCTGGCAGCTGCGATATCCACTGACGGATGGCAGCGGATATCTGGAGCTTGCCACAACCCGTCCGGAAACGCTGCTGGGTGATACGGCAGTTGCCGTTCATCCCGATGATGAGCGTTACCAGAAATATATTGGCAAAACAGTCACGCTGCCGCTGGTTGGCAGAGAAATTCCGGTTATCGCCGATTCCTATGTGGAAATGGATTTTGGAACCGGTGTGGTAAAGATTACGCCGGCACACGACCCGAACGACTTTGAAGTTGGTTTGCGTCATAATCTGGAAGTCATCAATGTGCTCAACGAGGATGCCACCATCAATGAAAATGGCGGCAAATATCAGGGACTTGACCGTTATGCTGCTCGCAAGCAGATGGTTGCCGATCTGGAAGCAGGCGGATATCTGGTTCGTGTTGAGCCCATCAAGCATAATGTCGGCACCTGCTACCGCTGCCATGACACGGTTGAACCGCGTGTATCCCGCCAGTGGTTTGTCAAAATGGCTCCGCTTGCCGAACCGGCGATCAAAACGGTGCGCGAGGGTGAAGTGCGCTTTATTCCGGAGCGCATGGAAAAGGTTTATTATAACTGGATGGAGAACATTAAGGATTGGTGTATTTCCCGTCAGCTTTGGTGGGGTCACCGTATTCCGGCATGGTATTGTGCAGATTGCGGCGAAATGATTGTCAATCGCGAAGAGCCAACGGTTTGTCCCAAATGCGGCAGCAGGCACTTGCATCAGGACGAGGATACGCTGGATACCTGGTTTTCCTCGGCACTCTGGCCGTTTTCTACGCTTGGCTGGCCCGACAAAACGCCCGAGCTTGAATATTTTTATCCGACGGATACACTTGTTACCGGCTATGATATTATCTTCTTCTGGGTGGCGCGCATGATTTTCTCCGGCTTGGAGCATATGCAGGAGCCGCCGTTCAAAACCGTGTTTTTCCATGGGCTGGTGCGCGACGCGCAGGGACGCAAAATGTCCAAATCACTCGGCAACGGCATTGATCCGTTGGAGATTATCGATCAATACGGCGCGGATGCCCTGCGCTTTACGCTGGCAACCGGAAACAGCCCCGGAAACGATATGCGTTTTTCGGATGAAAAGGTTGCTGCCAGCCGCAATTTTGCCAATAAAATCTGGAATGCGGCGCGCTTTATTCTGATGAATATTGAAGGGCAGGATGTTCCTACCGGGCTGCCGGAAGAACTTTCCACGGCCGATCGTTGGATTGTCAGCCGCCTGAATCACGTCATTGCCGAGGTAACCGAAAATCTGGAGCATTTTGAGCTTGGTGTTGCCGTGCAGAAGCTCTATGATTTCATATGGGATGAGTTCTGCGACTGGTATATTGAATTTGCTAAAATTCTGATGCAGTCGGATGATGAGTCGATTGCGCAGAATACCCGCCGCGTTCTGGTTTATGTCATGACCACCACGCTGCAGCTGTTGCACCCGTTCATGCCGTTCATCACGGAGGAAATCTGGCAGTCGCTGCCGCATGAGGGCGAGTCCATCATGGTTTCCAAATGGCCGGAATCGAATGATCAGTATCATTTTGCTGACGAAGAAGAAGCCTTGGCACATGTGATGACCGCAATCCGTGCAATCCGGAACCGCCGCAGCGAAATGAACGTGCCGCCAAGCAAAAAAGCGCATGTCAGCATTGCAACAAAGGAAATTGCAATGTTTGAGCGTTGCGTTCCGTTTATGCAGCGTCTGGCTTATGCAAGCGGAATTGCTCTGGGCGATTCGTTTGATCTGCCCGGTGCGGTCACCATTGTAACCGACTGCGCAAAGATTTATATTCCGATGGATGAGCTGGTGGATAAGGCTGCCGAAACCGCCCGCCTCAAGAAGGAATTGGAATCTGCCGAAAAGCAGCTGGCACAAACGGAAGCCAAACTGAACAATCCTGGCTTTGTGGATAAAGCACCCGCCAGCGTGGTGGAGGGTGCGCGCCAGAATGCAGAAACCCTGCGCGGTCGTATTCAGCTGATCCATGAAAGTCTGCAGGCTCTATAAAATTTAATACTGGAAGAAGGGGCGAACAATGGTTGTGCGCAAAACTGCGACAGGAATAACAGTCGTATTGCTTTGCGGATGAAACCGTGTGCGCCCCTGCTTGTTAGGAATGCATTCCGTCTTTATGCGGAAACGGGAAAGGATGAATCACAGATGTATCTTGATGCGAACGGAGCAAAATGGTTCAAAGGAAACCTGCATACCCACACCACCCGGAGCGATGGTGGAAAAACACCGGAAGAGGTCATTGCACTGTATCGTGCAGAAAGTTATGACTTTTTAGCGTTGACCGATCATTGGATTTTGTCTGAAACGGTAGAGGAGCCCGGTTTTCTGCAGCTTTCCGGATGTGAATTTGATATCGGGCGAAATGTACAGGAAGGCATTTTTCATATTGTCGCCATCGGAATCGAGCAAATGCCCGCGCTGCAACGCAACCATTTTACCGTGCAGAGTGCAGTGGATGAAATCCGTGCCTGCGGAGGAGCCGCAATTCTGGCTCATCCGGCGTGGTCGCTCAACCGTGCAGAGCAGGTTCTTTCAATTGAAGGGCTTACGGCAGCCGAAATCTATAATTCCGTTTCGGGCACTCCCTGGAATGCGCGCCCGTATTCCGGTGTTTTTATTGACGATCTGGCAGTTCTGGGTAAGCGGATGCCGTGCTCTGCTGCCGATGATGCACACTTTTACAATGGCGATCAAACATTTTCATTTATCATGCTGCGCGCCGAAAGCCTGACTCGAAAAAATGTGCTTGCGTCGCTGCAAAACGGTGATTTTTATGCAACACAGGGCCCCACCTTTTCGTGGAGCATGGAGCAAGGTTACCTGACGGTGCAGTGCAGTCTGGTGGAAGAGATTGTCTTTTTTTCTGACACAGTCTACGCATCCGATCGCGTGACCAGACAACACGGGTGCACTCAGGCACATTATCAGATTAAGCCAAGCGATCATTACGTTCGGTTTGAACTGCGTGACAGTGAGAATCGTATGGCGTGGTCCTCTCCGATTGCGGTCAATCAACCGCAATTGTAAAATTGTATTTGCAATAATGAAAATGAAAAGGATATCATTTTGAACCGACAGAGGGTGAAATCCAGATGAATGAAACAGAAGCTTTGGCATGGATCCATTCCATGAACCGTTTTTCGGAAAAACCGGGTCTTGACAGAATGCACCGGCTGATGCAGTTGCTTGGCAATCCGCAAAAAGAGTTGCGCTGCTTTCATGTCGCAGGTACCAACGGAAAAGGTTCCACCTGTGCCATGCTTGCCTCCTGTTTGCAAAGTGCGGGCTACCGAACCGGGTTATACATTTCTCCATTTGTGATTGATTTTCGTGAACGGATGCAGATCAATGGAGAAATGATTCCTCCGCAGGAGCTGGCCCGTATCGCGGAGCAGGTCAAAGCTGCAGTCGATGTGCTTTGCGGGGAAAATGACCCTCCGGTGGAATTTGAAGTGGTCACAGCGATTGCATTTTGCTGGTATGCACAGCAAAAGTGCAATTATGTAGTGCTGGAGGTGGGTTTGGGTGGTAGGCTCGATGCCACGAACGTCATTGATTCTGCCATTGCATCTGTAATTTGCACGATTGATTACGATCATACTGCGATTCTGGGTGATACGCTGACGAAGATTGCAGGGGAGAAGTGCGGAATTTTTAAACCGGGCGGGCTTGCCGTCTATTCGCCCCAAACAGACGAGGCGGAATCTGCAATCCGCTTTGCGGCAAAAGAAAAGAATGTTCATCTTTTTCGCCCCGATTCGGATGATTTTGGGATTTTCTCGGAAGGTCTTGCAGGGAGCGAGGTTCGGCTTTGTGGTTTGCAGTTGCATTTGCCTCTGATCGGGCGTCATCAAATTATTAACTGTGCCACGGCTGTTTGCGCCTTGCTTGCAGCAAGAGATTCCGGTGCATTAAAAATCAGTGAAGAAGCCATTCAAGCCGGAATTGCAGAGGTGCATTTTCCTGCGCGGCTGGAGAAACTGGGCGAAAATCCGGTTGTCTTGCTCGACGGTGCGCACAATCCGAGCGGAGCACGTGCGTTGTCCGCTGTAATCGGGCAATTCCTTGCAGGCAAACGTGTGGTTGCGGTGATGGGTATGCTGAGAGACAAGGATTATACCCATGCCCTTGCCACGCTTGTACCGCATTTTGAAAAAATTTTTACCCTTACGCCCGATTCTCCGCGCGCATTGCCGGCTGTTGAGCTGGCAGAAGCAGCACGTGCGCTTGGCGCAGATGCCGAGGCGATAAATTCCCCGCGGCAGGCAATCGCTCTTGCAAAAGAACTTGCCGGTCAGGACGGTACGGTTGTGGTCTGCGGATCACTCTTTTTGGCGGCTTCTCTTCGGCCGCTGCTGATATCCGATTGATAGAGTTTCATACAAAAATGATACCCGGGGAAAAGAAAGCGTACCTCTTTTCACCGGGTATCATTTTATGTTTTATTTGCTGCTATATGGTCAATGGTGAAGGTGTGAAGCCAAAATCAGCAAAGCTTCTTGGCATGATCCAGAATAACAGATTCAATCTGCGGGTCAAAACCCTCATGAACGAAATAACAGGTGCAGCTTTCGCTTGGTTCATAACCGCCATATGGATACATGTCTGCGGTGCAGATGTAACCGGGCATTCCGTTGGAATAGCCGGCAGTAACAACATGTCTGCCGGGGAGAAGCTTTTTCATATGATAATCATATTCCACACAAACCTCGCCTTCCAAGGCCATCAGAGAAAGCGTATCGCCGAGGTCTATGCGCTGAACCGAGTAGGTTCGCTCAGTAGGAAGATGATCATATTCTGTAATGTATTTTGCATAGGCAAATCGATTATGATAGGGTGTTTTTGTATCAGCGAGAAGCCGCTGATACTCTCCGAACGGACGCTTTGGCTGCATTGGAACAGAAAAATTAATCGTCTTGCCGGCAATGGCTCCGTCGATTTTTCGGGTAGAGCCAAGAGCTGTTTCAACCGCAGCTGCAAGCAGCTCGCCAAAATGTCTCACATCGGCATATTCACCGCCCCGGAAATTCAGACCGGACTCATCCACGGTGCGCACACGGATGTTTCCACAGCAGCCTTGTAGAAACATCGCTGCAGCACCGGGAAATTTTGCCTCAACCAATTGGCGGGCAACGCCCGGGTAATCCGCCGAAATCTCGTCGAAACCGGTTGTAGACGGATGACAGGTATACTGGAATAAAATCGCCTTGGTTTGTCCATTGCAAACCGCCTCCAATATGGTGACTTCGTCATTGCGAACCCCGTCCTCATACGGTGCAAATTCATAGCTTCCCCTGGTAATGCGGCGGCGGTTCACGCCGATTCCATAGCATTCTGCGGTACCCCAGAGGAGATCGCCGTCTTCCAAATCTTCATATGCGGTGCAGACAGCATCTAAAACCGTGTGATAAAAAAACTCACCATATTCCGCATCGTAAGCGCCGATTCCGGGGCTGCATTCCTTAAGAACCTGTGGTGCACTGTGTGTATGGCTGGCGTTGAACAAAACCGCACAACCCGGAATTCCGGTTCGTGCGGTAATTTCGCTGCGAAGCTCTGCAACGCGGTTGTGATCAAAGCCAAGAATATCCGCAGTAACGATGGCAGCCTTTTGACGATTGTTTTCTACTACCATTGCAGAAGCAAAAATATCGTCGTGAATGCCGGTGAATTTTCTTTCCGGATTCCCGAATCCAGTCAGGTGAATCGGCATCGCAGTGCTGATACATTTTTTGCAAACTCCGATTTTCATAAAGAGGGGTCATCCCTTTCCGTAATTGATGAAAGGAGCAGACAGCACCTTCCAAATTTGATGTGCACAAACTGCTTTGATAACCTTTTTTGTGCAAACGCTTTAAAAAACAGCATAAAGACATTATAAAAAGATGAAATCTGTTTGTCAATGAAACATCGACGAAATTTTTGTTGCTTTTCTTTCAGAAAAAAGAAAAAAGCCACAAAATAAAAATAAAAAATAAAATACAAAAAATGACAAAATTATGCACAAAATATAAGAAATCAACATTGAAAAAAATATTATGATATGATATAATTAATAAGAAATTTCCCGGAATGGAAAATATCACAATTCAAATCAAAGGAGGCAATTCCATGGAAAGCCGATCAATCAAAATTAAATCTGCTAAAAACAGCAAAATGTCCATCGACATTATTCCGGGTCACTTTGCAACCAGCCATTCTCATGTCAACTATTATGTGGATATGACAAAGATTAAGCATCGCATTGCAATGGCGCAGGAAGCGGCAGCCACATTGGCCGGCAATTACGCCGGAACGCCGGTGGATACCATTGTTTGTCTGGAAGGCTGTGAAACGGTTGGTGCACTGATTGCAAGGGAACTCACCAGTGCAGGTTATGTTTCCATGAATGAAAAGCGCGAATTGAATGTGGTCACTCCGGAGTTTGTTCCGGGCGGTCAGCTTATTTTCCGTGATAATATTCAGCCAATGATCTGGAACAAGAGCGTTCTGCTTTTGCTCTCTTCCGTTACTACCGGAAAAACCGTTAATCGCGTGCTGGAATGCATTCGCTATTACGGCGGCAATGTGGTAGGCGTTTCGGCAATTTTCAGCGCGATTGATCAGGTTGCTGAAATACCGATTCATTCAATTTTTAATACGGATGATCTGCCCGGTTATCAGACGTATTCGCCGAAGGAATGCCCGGAATGCGCCAAACAGCACAAGATTGATGCAATTGTAAACAGCTATGGGTATTCGCGTGTGTAAACTGTTTCAGCATAATAGTGCAAAGCCGTCCGCTTTTGAACCGCACCAAAGGAAATGGACATTGAATAAAAAAGCCTCCAGTCGTAGAATAGAAACTACGATTGGAGGTTTTTCAATGTCAGGAAAACAAGGAATGGGCCAATATAGTGAAGAAACAAAGAAGAAAATCATAGCAGAGCACAAGGCTGGGGCAAGTGTTAGGGCGCTTAGCCGAACGTATGGAATTAGCCGCTATGCCATCCAAAGCTGGTGTGGGTTGCGCCCAGAGGTAGAACTGCGCCACGTAGCATCGCTTCCCAAAGGTCGTCCTGTAACAAAACCGGAAGCACAAGAACAAGTTATCAAGCGTTTAAAAATGGAAAATGAGTTGCTGCGAAATTTTCTGTCAATGGTTGGAAGGATGTGAAGCCAAGCTTAAAATATCGATTGATAGAGCAGTGTGCCGACAAATATTCCATTGCAGCTATGTGTAAATTTTATGAAGTATCCCGTAGTGGATACTATCGTTACAAACAGCACAAGGCTATGC
>CAKXIK010000004.1:85035-93055 GCA_934875675.1 uncultured bacterium | reverse complement strand
AAGAAAAGCTGTCCGCGTGAACGCGCGCCGCATTTCAAAGCCTTTTCCCTCCGCCTGCGGCTCCGGTCTAAGGCTTTAAAATGCGATTGTTACCATATCTTTTTTTTTCGGGTAGATGGGTCATATCTATTTACAACGCAGACTGCCGATAAAACAGTACCGAGAAACTGAGAACGGTCAAGCAGTACCAGAACCTGCAGCAGACAGAATAGACTATGTAATACCAGACTGTCCGGCAGAGTTTGTCTTTTTCTGCTGCATTTTTTTGCGGTACATATCTTTGTCAGCCAGCGCAATCAACTGATCGCGATCCAAGCAATCGGACGATGTACCCGCAATGCCGCAGCTGAACGAAAGAGTGAACGGCTCCTTGCTTGTTTTGTTAAATTGAACTGCCGCAGACTGAATTCGGGCAGCAAGCTCTTCCGCGGAAACGCTTTCCCCGGTACAGGCAATAATAAATTCATCACCGCCGTATCGTGCGAGAAATGCGTTGGTGCCGTGGCAAACGCGCTTGAGCAGAGAAGCTGCCGACATCAAGGCGCGGTCTCCCGTGAGATGCCCCAGGGAATCATTAATTTTTTTAAAGTCATCGATATCAATCATAATAATTTGCAAAGGGGATTCCGTGTGCTCATCAAACTTTGCATGAAGAAATTTTTCCAGCTGCCAGCGATTGTTCAGCCCTGTCAAGGTGTCCTGCGAAATCTGCCGGTTTTGCAGATTAATGAAAATAATGAGAAGAGAAATCACCGTGCAGATCCAAATGAGAGGGATGCCAAAAAAGATAGTTTGAATCACAGCACCGATCACAGGAGGAAGAATGAAGCACGACAAGGTAAGATATTCACGACGCTGTGCAGCCAGCAGGGACTTACGTGCCTGGCGCCAGGAGATCGCGGTGGAATATACAAGATAAATCGATGTGATTGCGATCATTAGCACATAACCTGTGTTTCGGTGATAAACATTTTGTTCGTCAATACGAAACACCCATTCCGTCCAGAGATTTGAGAGCATTAATGCAGTCGAAATTACCAGAGGCAGAGAGTAAATCAGCAACCGCCTGCGCAGATGGTTTGTGCTGTGAAACACTTTGTAATCGCAATACAAAAGCCAGCAAAATGCCACAACCGGATTCATCACATAATAAACGGTGCTGCTAAACCAATTGAGCTCCTGCGCAAAAATAAACTGCTGACCGTCAAGCAGCCACATGAGCATGTCTGTGAACAAAACAATTGCAGTGGAGACCAACAAAAGAGAAAATAGCCGCTGATCCACCATGATGCGGGAATGGTAAACGTTCACGTACAGCAACGTTATGATAATAATCCCGACCACATTGATTTCTGTGCACAGTATAATATCCATCGGCTATCCCCCCTTTAAAATTACAAGCCGCTGCGGACGAACCGGACAATCTTACAAGAATATTGTAATCATTTTGAGGAGGAATTGCAAGAAAACCGGATAATCGACCCAATATCAGACAAGAAACTGCAAGGCTACAAAATATTTCCTGCATTAGCGCGTTCTGATTCCGAAAGATGCTGCACCAGCAGCCGGGCACGGCAGCAGGCGGAGTAAAACTCTTCGGTTTCTCCTGTTTTTAAACGGGCAAGCACTTCTTCCATTGCCTCCTTAACAGGGTCCAGTTCGGCATGACGCAAATACATATTCGCCTTTGGCTGCCAGTGATTCCAAAGGGCTTCTGCATTTTGTACGTGCGGTGCTGCTTCGTCCAGATGGTTCTGCGAGGCAAGCTCCGCCGCAAGAGACAGCTCTTGTTCCATCTGCATACAATGTTGCTCGACGCTGTTGAGCGGAAAGGTACAAAGGAAAACTAAAATGGCAGCAAGAACAGCAGCGTAGCAAAGCCGTCGCGTCATGAGGAAGCCCCCTTTCGTTTCATGCGGCTGCAAATAACATCTGCAATCAGAATGACAGAAGGCAGTGCGGTGAAAAATACAATTGCCATGACAGTGGATGCGGTGCCGGAGAGTGTACCCAAAAGCTGCGGATACCCCGAAAGTACGGTTCCCGAAATAAAAATAACCGCTGCACCCACAAAAAGACTTCGCTGCCCTGCTTTTTCACCCCAAAGACCGGAGACACAAAGTGAAAATGCAATTAAGAATGCAGAAACACGGACAAAAAGCCCGGCGGTCCAAACTGCAGCGTAAAGTGCGTCCAGCCGCTGCAAGGAACCAACCTCTGCATAGGTGGAGGCAACGTAGAACGGAAACGGCTGCGTTCCCGCATAAGCACCTAACACACCGGTGACAAAAAAGCCAATGAGAGCAACCGTCACCGCCTCGCCAATAATCCAAAGCATAAATTTTCCGCCGGTTTTGCCTTTGGTAAACGGCAACAAAACGGCAGGCAGCGCAAGCTCTGCCATGCCCGAAAATACGGAAAAACCGTTGGATGCCGCGTCGTTCCAGGCGGCGGTATCCGGAGGAGTAAAATTGAGCAGATCAATACGGGGAATGAGCGCACAAAATAGGAATAAGAGCGCTGCCACCACTGCCACAAAAATAAATCCTGATGCGCGTGCCAAAGCCTCTAACCCCATAAACGCACCGTAGCATGCCGTTGCAGCAACTGCAAATGAGAGTAAAAAGAACTGTGCCTGGGGAAGCATGGTGGAGCAAACGTAAATATTATACCGTGCAACGGCAATGGATGGCGTATAGAGAAAATACGCACCGTAGAGTGCGCAGAAAACGGCTCCGCCTGCATTGGAAAACCGGAATCGCGCGCAGTCTAGAACGCTCATGCCCTCGTGCCTGCCGCAAAGCCGGAACAACGGGATTAATGCCAGCATGCTGAGCAACAGTGAAAACGGTGCAGCCAGCAGCAGTCCTTGCGGATTGCCGGCACCCTGCAGCTGCGTGCCGGTTAGAACTGCCGTGCTGTGCGCAACGAAAAACATGCAGAAAAGCTGCCCAGCACTGATGCTGTTTTTCTTGTCCATTGCAAAATACCGCCTTTCCTTTGTTTATGAATCGCTTTCCTTGCTGCCGGGCATGTTCTGAATTCGTGAAGAATGTTTCCCGAGGCGTTTCCAGCCCTGACGGATTAGTACATCCCGCAAGGCTTTGCCGCGCAGAGGCGAAAGCGGCGCAGTAAACGGAACTCCGTAGGGGCTGATAGCGCAAAGGTTCACCAGCATGGCAGCAAAACCGAGCATGATTCCAAAAAACGTAAAGCAGCCTCCGATAAAAATGAATGCAAACCGCAGCACGGCGACCGGTTCATAAATTTGGGGAATGACAAACGAGCTCATGGCGGTCAGTGCAACCACCATAATCATTGGCGCGCCAATCAGCCCGGCTTGTACGGCGGCATCCCCAATGACCAGACCGCCAATGATGCCTACGGCATGTCCAATCGGTTTCGGCAGCCGCAGCCCTGCTTCCCGCATCAATTCGTAGATAAAATGAATTACCAGAGCCTCCAGCATCAGGGAAAATGGCTGCGAGGCTTCCGACGATGCAAGATTATAGAGCATCGGCGTGGGGAACAGCGCGGGGTGATACGTGCCAATTGCAACAAACAGCCCCGGGAGCAGGGTGGCAATGAAAAAAGCGATATATTTCATCCACCGTGTGAATACAGCAAAATAAGGGCGGTCGGCGTAATCGTCAAAGCTTTGAAAATTTTCAACAAACAGATAAGGCACAATTAAAACCATCGGAGTGCCATCCACAAAAACAGCGATTCGCCCTTCTGATATTTTGCCGCAGACGGTGTCCGGTCGCTCACTGAGCCCCACGCCTGTAAAAAGAGAGAGCGGCTTATCGTCCAAAAACGGCTGCAAATACCCACTTTCCAGCACCGTTTCCAAGGGACATGCCTGCAGCCTTGCGCGCACCTTTTGCAAAATCTCCTGAGAAACGGCATGGTTCAGGTAACACAGCGCAACATCTGTTTTGCTTTTTGTGCCCACCTGCATCATCTCAAACCGCAGATCCGGGGTTTTCATCCGCCGACGCACCATGGAAAGATTGATGCGGATGACCTCCACAAAGCCCTCCCGGCTGCCGCGCTGCATGGCTTCGGTTGCAGGTTCGGAAACCGAGCGAAAGTTGTAGCCCTGCATCCCGACCGAAAGCGCCTTTGCAACACCGTCCAGCATAATAATTGTGAAGCCGGACATCACAAGCCCCAGAACCTCATCAAAATTATTCAGCTGCATCTGATCGGAAAGTGCAACGACGCTGTCCCGGATTCGCTCAAACTGTTCCTCGGCGGTCAGCCCTTGATAGTCACCCTTCATGATGGGATTGAGCACACCTTGGGCGTAAGCGGTAATGTTGATGAGTCCCTCCATGTTAATCAGCGCACATTCACGTCCGCCAATCGTCACCCGGCGCACCACAAAGTCACTTGTTCCGGCAAAGGCACCGCGCAGATAGACAAGGTTTTCTGTCAGGCTTTCGCTGATCATCCGCGGAGCATCCGGCGGAGGTGGAGGTTGCCGGCGTGCATGTGACGCCTTTAGCTTATATGGAAATAAAAATGACATATTCAGACACTCCTTTGAGATGTAAAGTACATCAGCTTTACATTTAAATCTTGCCTTTTAAGCATGAATCCAAATGAAAAGGGATCAATTTTAGGTGCAGATTGCGGAAGAATTTGTATTACGTTCCATTGTTGCCGCTTTTCAAGAAAATTATTCCGGAATTTTCTCTTGTTTTGCATAGTGCGGCGCGATACCGTCCACAATATTTTTGTTTGAAGCGGAGGTTAGGGCGAGAAACGTGGAAGCATGCCTTTGGGTAGTTTTGCAGCGCGTCGGAAAGAAATGGTGATTACAAGTGTTGATTTCATTGTTGAGAACGTTGATTTTGTACGTAATTGTAACCGCGTCGGTGAGGCTGATGGGCAAAAGACAGGTTGGTGAGCTGCAAAGTTCAGAGCTTGTCATCACGATGCTGATTTCGGAATTAGCCGCAATTCCCATGCAGGAAACAGGGACGCCGCTGCTTAGTGGAGTTGTCCCGATTCTGACGCTGGTGGTGTGTGAAATTCTGGTTTCGGTGCTGATGATGAAGTGCCGATGGTTTCGCAAGCTGATTTGCGGCAGCCCGGTGGTGTTGATTCACAGCGGAAAATTAAATCAGCAGCAAATGAGTCAGCTGCGTTATACCGTGGAGGATTTGACCGAGGCGCTGCGGCTGCAGAGCGTATTTGATATTGCTGAGGTGGATACGGCAATGATTGAGACGAACGGGCAGCTCAGCGTACTGAAAAATGCCGCTAATGAACCGCCGGACGCACAAACACTCGGGGTTAAGGCAAAAACGGAATTCTGGGCGGTCATTGTGGATGACGGCAACTTTTGTAAACAATCGGCACAGCTATGCGGGTGTACGCAAAAGTGGATGAACGAGGTTTTGAAAAAGGAAAAATGTACTCTGCGGGATGTATTTTTAATGACGGCAAATTCCGAGCAAAAATATCGTCTGGTTCGCAAAGAAAGATAACAATATGGAATATTCGACTGAAATATTACAAAATATCCTCCTTGCGGCACGAGTAGAGATTGACCGACAAGGCTTGCAGAATTCAATCCTGGTTTCTCTTGAAGCAGTAGATAAAAACACAAATTTGCGGTTTTGCGGAAAGGCTTGGTTATCAATATGAAAATTAAACGGACGTCCTGGCTTAGTTTGCTGGTGGTGGCTTGTCTGCTGCTTTCGGCTTGCAGCGGAGAATTACCACTCAACCGGAGAATGATTGTGCAAAATGCAGGTGTGGATGAAGCGGACGGAGAGTTTACGCTTTCGGTAAATGCTTATCTTGCTGACCGTGCTGCAGCAGGGGAGAAAGAAACGGGAAGCGATGTTTTTTTCAGCCGCAGCGGCAGTTCGGTGACCAATGCGGTGGAGAGGATCGGGCTGGTTACCGGGCGAGAACCATACTTTCCCCACAATCAGGCAGTGGTAATTGGCAGCACAACGGCCGAAAATGGAATCGGAGCAGCCTTGAGTTTTTTTGCGGAGTTTTTTGAATGCAGAGGTTCGGTGCCGCTGTTTATTGCGCAGGGAAGTGCAGAGGATTTGCTGCGCGGTGTTGGCAAGGATGGCAGCATTCCTGCACGGGAACTCTCTGCATTAAGTGAATCCGGTGTGCAGACGGGATGTGCGGTTTATGCAGAGGTATTTACCGCAGCACAGTGCCTGACAGACGGCGAGAGGGATTTTTGTGTTCCAATCTTGAAAACAGAACAGACAGGGGAAGAAGAAGCGCGAATTGCGTTGGATGGAACCGCGCTTTTTTCCGGAGAAAAAATGGTTGCCCGGCTGAATGAAGAACAAACGCAAGGCGTATTAATTGCTTCGGGTTCCGTGCAGAATGTCAGCCTGCTGCTCACTGTGCCGGAAAATGAGACAAGCAGGCCAATGAATGCGCAGGTGGCGGTAGAAAACATTAAAACAACGGTTCGATGCAGCCAAGAGAATGAGTGCATTCAATTTTTGCTGGATGTATCGTGTGACGCAGAGCTGGCAGAATGGGATTTTGCAGTGCAGACCAATCCGGACGACAAAGCGATTGCAGCGCTGCAGGGTGCTTGTGAACAGGAACTGCTGCGCCGGGTAAAAGATGCGATTCGAATCGCTGCACAGGAAAACGGTTCCGACCCATTTGGCTTTGGCAGAAATATTGCCCAACAGATGCCCGAATGGTGGAAAGCACATCGCTCAGAATGGAAGCAGACATTGCCGGAATGCGATTTTTCCGTAAAGGTAAGCTGTAACTTGAAGGCTGGAACCATGCAGCCGCTTGGGCAAAAGGGGAAAAGTTAATGCAGTTTTCGCAAAATAAAAAGAAAATTGCTTAATCCCCTTTAAAGTTTTTTTCGAAACATGTATAATAAAACACATACCAGCATAGGAGGGGATTGGTTTGGCAACAGAGTTTAAGGTTTCGCTGGCGGAGATTCTAAAGGAGCTTGCTTTTGAGCCTCTTTACATGCCGCAGAATCCGGATGAGGTAATGGTTGCTTCCATAGAACTCAGCCGCCCCGGTTTGGAGCTTGCCGGTTTTTTTGATTATTATGATAATACACGCATTGTGGTACTGGGCCGTTCGGAAATGGCTTTTATGCAGGAAATGGAAGCTGCCCGCCGCAATGAGATTATTGACGCGCTTTTTTCCCGTCATGCTCCCGCAGTGCTGATTACCCGCGGGCAGGAACCGCCCGAGGTGCTGCTTTCCAGTGCGCGGCGGTACAGCGTACCTCTGCTTCGCACAGAGGAAGCAACCTCAAGCGCAATTATGCGGCTGACTTCGTTTTTGAACATCGAGCTTGCACCTCGTGTGACTCGTCACGGCGTTTTGGTGGAGGTTTACGGTGAAGGTATTTTGATGACAGGTGACAGCGGTGTTGGAAAAAGTGAAACCGCAATCGAGCTGGTGAAACGCGGTCATCGGCTGATTGCGGACGATGCCGTGGAACTGAAACGTGCGTCGGACAAGACATTGGTTGGCAGTGCACCGCCAAACATCCGCCATTTTATCGAGCTGCGCGGCGTTGGCATCATCAATGCACGGCGGATTTTTGGCATGGGTGCTGTCAAGCAAACCGAAAAGGTGGATATGATTATCCAGCTCGAAAACTGGGACAGCACAAAAACGTATGACCGAATGGGAACGGCAAACGAATACGGCGATATTCTGGGGGTTCAGATTCCGTTGATTACGATTCCGGTCAAGCCCGGGCGTAACCTTGCAATCATCATCGAGGTTGCCGCCATGAACAACCGGCAGAAAAAGCTGGGATATAATGCCGCACAAGAACTTCTTGCAAATCTGGGGATGGATTCCGAGGCAATGCCGCAGGAACCGCGTGTTGTCTATACCGATTGGGGCGGACACAAGTTCTGATTTGAAAAAAAGGGAAGAACCCTTTTTATAATGAAATAGTTTTATTGGGATGATCCCGAACAGAAAGGATTGATTAGCAGCTATGTACTATGTTGGAATCGATTTAGGAGGAACCAAT
>CAKXIK010000004.1:22005-85025 GCA_934875675.1 uncultured bacterium | reverse complement strand
TGGGTATCTGCAATGAAAATTATGAGATTGTTGCCCGCGGCGAAGGAAAAACAAATGCACCGCGCCCATATGAAGAGCTTTGTGCTGATATGGCAAAGCTGACAAAGCAGGTTGTGGCGGATGCAGGCATTTCTATGGATGAGATTCAATGGATCGGCATCGGCTCTCCCGGAGCGATTGAAGCTAAAACGGGTGAAATTGTTTACGCAAATAACCTTGGTTATGTGCATGCACAAATGGGTGCAGAAATGAAACGCCTGACCGGCAAAGACATCTACATAGAAAACGATGCAAATGCAGCGGCCTATGGAGAAGCAGTTGCCGGTGCTGCAAAGGGAACAAAGGTTTCGGTTACCGTTACGCTCGGAACGGGTGTTGGCGGCGGAATTATTATTGATGGCAAAGTTTTCTCCGGTTGGAACAGCTTTGGTGCAGAGCTTGGTCATACGGTTATCGTGAAGGACGGACGTCCGTGCAGCTGCGGACGTAAAGGCTGCTGGGAAGCATACGCATCGGTTTCCGGTTTAATTTATCAGAGTAAAATGGCGATGATTGATCATCCCGAATCTGTTATGTGGGAGATTGTGGATGGGGACATCAATCAGGTGAATGGCCGCACCGCCTTTGACGCAATGCGCAAGGGTGACAAAGTGGGTAAAGCGGTTTGCGATCAATATATTGAATATGTTGCGTGCGGCGCGGCAAATGTCATCAATATATTCCAGCCCGAAGTGCTTGTGTTCGGCGGAGGCATCTCCAAAGAAGGCGAAACGCTGCTTGCTCCAATGCGTCCGCTGATTCAGGAATTTGACTATGCACGCTTTGGCGGCAAGCAAACCAAGATTGTTGCGGCGAAGCTGGGTCGCGATGCCGGAATTATCGGCGCAGCATTTCTTGGGCGCTCGATGCAGTAATTTTTATTTCAAAATGTGCTGAATTATTAGAACCAGAATCGTAGGAAGTACTTTTGAACAGGTATTCCTGCCGTTTTCAGAAGATTAGGCTGCTGCAAAAGCTGAATTTTGCGGCAGCTTTTTTATATATTTGTTCAGGAGAGCATACAATATAATGAAAATCCGGTAATTTTTTTGACTGGATAGGAATCAGAAACAGTTTATGATATAATAATTCTATCGTACTTTTGTAAATGAGTTGCTTCTTTATGAAGATCAAGATTAATGATAAGGAGAATGATTATGACTTCCAATCAGGTTGCATCCATTTTAGCTGCTGCACACGAGGAAGACTGCGTTGTATTGGAAAATGAACCGATGAGCCGCCACACAACCTTTCGCATCGGTGGTCCGGCCCGGGTTTTTGTTAAAGTGGGAACCCAACAGGCGTTGTGCCGTTTCAATGCATTGTGCCGTGAACTGGGGGTCAGATTGTTTGTGTTGGGCAGCGGCTCTAATCTTTTGGTGGCGGATGAGGGATTTGATGGCGTTGTGCTGCATCTTGCCCCGCCGAAGTTTTGGTTGTGCAGGCAGGAGGGCAGCAGTATTGTTGCAGGGGCAGCAATGCGTTTGGCGGCGCTGACTGATTTTGCGCGTGAGCAGGGGCTTTCCGGATTGGAATTTGCGCATGGGATTCCCGGCTCGGTGGGTGGAGCAGCGTTTATGAATGCCGGTGCTTACGGCGGAGAAATGAAGCAGGTGATTGAGTCCTGCTCGGCACTGATGCCGGATGGCACGATTCAGACGTTTTCCGGTGAAGCCCTGCAATTTGGGTACCGCACGAGTGTCTTTTCCCTGCAGGGAGGCATCGTGCTTTCCGTGTGTTTTGCGCTCAAACCGGATTCGCCGGACGCGATTGAAGAAAGGATGCGCGATTATCTGGATCGCCGCCGCAGCAAGCAGCCACTGGAATATCCCAGTGCAGGCAGCGTATTTAAGCGGCCGACAGGCTATTTTGCCGGCGGGCTGATTGAACAGTGCGGGCTCAAAGGTGCTTCGGTGGGCGGAGCACAGGTGAGCGAAAAGCATGCGGGCTTTATCATTAACAGAAATGGCGCAACGTGCAGCGATGTTTGCGCGTTGGTGGAAAAAATTCAGCAGACGGTGCTGGAACAGACGGGTGTTTCGCTGGAATGTGAAATCCGACGGTTGGGATGAGGATATCCGCATAAACACGTCCGGTCAACCGGTGCAGCGTAACGGGAGGAAATGAAATTCAGATGGAATTTTTAATTGTAACAGGAGTTTCCGGCGCGGGAAAAACGCAGGCTGCGCATGCGTTGGAGGATATCGGCTTTTACTGTGTGGATAACATTCCACCGTCACTGCTCGGCGCTTTTTATGGTGTTTGTACCCATGCAGGCGAGGAACACGGGCGTGTGGCGGTGGTAATTGACGTGCGCGGCGGAAAGGATTTTCAAACGCTTTCCGGCGAGATTGAGAAGCTTGGCGGGGAAAAGTGCCGCATTCTTTTTCTCGATGCCGGCGATGAGGTTTTGCTCAATCGCTACCGATTTACCCGCCGCCGCCATCCCCTGATTGATGAAGCAAACGGTTCGCTCGAGGGGGCGATAGCATTGGAACGCAAACGCCTCTTTTTTCTGCGCGAGCAGGCGGATTATCTGATTGATACGTCTTTGCTTTCAGGTGCGCAGCTAAAGGAACGGCTAGCGTCCATGTTTTTGGAGGATGCCGGAAAAGCACTCTCCGTACATTGCATGTCGTTTGGATATAAATATGGGGTTCCTGCTGAAGCAGATCTGGTGTTTGACGTGCGCTGTCTGCCGAATCCTTTTTACATCGCCGAGCTGAAGAATAAGACCGGAATGGATGAGGAAGTGCGCAATTACGTGATGCAGTGGGATTCCTCCCGTGCACTGGCGGACAAGCTGATGGATTTGATCGATTTTCTGCTCCCGCTTTACACCAAAGAGGGGAAAAGCCATTTGACGGTTGCGGTGGGCTGCACCGGCGGCAAACATCGTTCCGTCACCTTTGCGCGGCTGCTTTTTGAACATTTGCAGCAGCAGGGGGAGCGGGCAAGTGTTTCCCACCGAGATATTTCCAAGTAAATTTTGAAATGCAGAGTGATTAAAAAAATCATGGATTACATGAGGAAAGGATGGTCGCAATGACGTTTTCTACCGGTGTGCGCAACGAGCTTTGCGCGTTGGAGCCGGCGGATTGCTGCAGAAAAGCGGAATGCTACGGAATGTTTTTGTTCGGGCGTTCCTTTTCACTTTCCGGCATTTCCCTGCAAACAGAGAGCGGAACGGTGGCGCAAAGGGCGGCAGCTCTTCTTGCTGTGGAAGCGGGAACCTTTGCCGAGGTTCGTGCACCGCTGACCCAGCGCGGTCACGGCAGAATTTATACCGTTGCGGTTGACGAGGCTGTCAAGCAGACAGTGCTGATTCATTTTGGGCATACAGGCCGTGAACCAAGCCTGAAAATCAATTTAGCCAATATTGAGCAGGATTGCTGCGTAGCAGCTTTTTTGCGGGGTGCATTTCTCGCCTGCGGAACGGTGTCCGACCCGCTCAAGGGGTATCATCTGGAATTTTCAGCACCGCGGATTAATCTGCTGCACTCGCTCGAGGATTTGCTGCGCGGCTTGCCGTTTGGGCTGCATCCCGGTTTTTCTCACCGGGGAACCGTTCCGGTTGTTTATTTTAAGAACAGCGAGGAAATTGCCGATTTGCTCACCTTCCTTGGCGCGGGTAACTGCGCGATGGAGCTGATGCAGGCAAAGATGCTCAAAGAGGTGCGTGCCGATGCGAACCGCCGCACCAATTTTGATACAGCGAATATTGACAAGACCGTTAACGCTGCCACACAGCAGATCGATGCTATTCGTAAGCTGCAGAAAAACGGTGTTCTGGCTTCTTTGCCGGAGGAGCTGCGCGAGCTGGCGGGGCTGCGGGTGGAAAATCCGGAACTTTCGCTGCGTGAGCTTGGAGAATTGCTCAATCCGCCCCTTACGCGTTCGGGTGTCAATCATCGGCTTGCAAGGCTGATAAAACTTGCGGAGGAATAAACACACTGGCGATTTTATGATCGGAGAAAGGATTTTAACCATGAGCGGATTTGTACATCTGCATGTTCATAGTGAATACAGCCTGCTGGACGGTGCATGCCGGATTTCCAAGCTGGCGGAAACCGCTGCGGCACGCGGACAAACCGCCTGCGCAATCACCGACCACGGTGTGATGTACGGCGTAATTGATTTTTACCGCGCGGCAAAGAAGTGCGGAGTCAAACCGATCATCGGGTGCGAGGTTTACTGTGCGGCAAGAACACGGTTTGACCGCGACGGAGGTACCGACCGGGAACATAATCATTTGGTGCTGCTGTGTGAAAACAATCAGGGATATGAAAATCTTTGCAAGTTGGTGTCGCTCGCGTGGACGGAAGGTTTTTACGGCAAGCCGCGTGTGGATTGGGAACTGCTGGAGCAATATCACGAAGGACTGATTGCGCTTTCCGCTTGCCTGGCAGGCAGAATTCCGCAGGAACTGCTGCACGGCGATTATGAGGAAGCAAAACGTTCTGCCCTGCGCTATCAGCAGATTTTCGGCAAGGAGAATTTCTTCCTCGAATTGCAGGATCATGGAATTGATGAGCAGAAGCGGGTTGCACCGCTGATCCTGAAGCTTGCACAGGAAACAGAAATCCCGCTGGTGGTGACGAATGATGCGCACTATCTCAGCCGCGAAGACAGCAAGATGCACCATGTGCTGCTTTGTATTCAAACCAACCATACCGTCAATGATGACGATGCGATGGAATTTGCATCGGACGAATTTTACCTCAAAAGCGAAGAGGAAATGCGCGCGCTGTTTCCGGCAGTACCGGAGGCTGCGGATAATACCGTGAAAATTGCAGAGCGCTGCAATGTGGAGTTTGAATTTGGCAATACAAAGCTGCCGCATTTTGAGGTCCCGAACGGGCAGGATCATGTGGAGTACTTCCGGGAGCAGTGCTATGCCGGTCTTTACCGGAATTATGGCAAGAACCCGCCTCAGAGTTATATTGACCGACTGGAATATGAACTTGCAACCATTACGCGCATGGGCTATGTGGATTATTATCTGATTGTGCATGACTACGTTGCCTACGCAAAATCGGTGGGAATTCCGGTCGGACCGGGCAGAGGCTCCGGTGCTGCATCGATTGCGGCTTACTGCATCGGCATCACGGGCATTGACCCGATGAAATATGAGCTGCTGTTTGAGCGGTTTCTGAACCCGGAGCGCGTGAGTATGCCGGATTTTGACGTGGACTTCTGCTATGAACGACGGCAGGAGGTTATCGATTACGTTGTGCGCAAATACGGCGCTGACCATGTGGCACAGATTATCACGTTCGGAACGATGGCGGCAAGGGGTGCAATCCGCGACGTGGGACGTGCCCTCGGCATGGCGTATGCGCGCGTGGATGCAGTGGCAAAGCTGGTTCCGATGGAGCTGAATATCACCCTGCAAAAGGCACTGGAGATGTCAGCCGATCTGCGCAGTATCTATGATACCGATCCCGAGGTCAGAGAACTGATCGATATGGCGCAGAAGCTCGAAGGAACACCTCGCCATGCTTCCAAGCACGCTGCCGGTGTGGTTATCACGGAAAAGCCGGTCATGGAATATGTTCCGCTTTCCAAGAATGATGAGTCGATTGTGACACAGTTCCCCATGACCACGCTCGAGGAGCTTGGATTGCTGAAAATGGACTTCCTGGGGCTGCGCACGCTGACGGTCATCAGTGATGCGGAGCGGATGATTCGACGCAGGGAGCCTGATTTTTCTGCCGAACAGATTCCGGTGGACGATGACGGTGTTTATCAGATGATGACCGAGGGAACGACAGAGGGCATATTTCAGTTTGAATCCGCCGGTATGCGCAATGTGCTGATGCAACTGGGACCGGAGGGACTGGAGGATTTGATTGCCGTTGTTTCGCTTTACCGCCCCGGTCCGATGGATTCGATTCCGCGGTATGTGCAAAACCGCCATCATCCTGAGATGGTGACGTATCTGCACCCCAAGCTGGAGCCGGTTTTGAAGGTGACCTATGGCTGCATGGTGTATCAGGAGCAGATCATGCAGATTTTCCGCGATTTGGCGGGATATTCGCTGGGACGAGCTGATATTGTCCGCCGGGCGATGTCCAAGAAGAAAAAAGAAGTGATGGAACGCGAACGATATATCTTTGTTCATGGCCTGGAGGAGAACGGGAAAACCGTGGTGGAGGGCTGCCTCAAGCGCGGTGTGGACGAAGCAAGCGCAATGAAAATCGTCGGCGAGATGGAAAGTTTTGCCTCCTACGCATTTAACAAGCCCCATGCCGCCGCCTATGCCTATGTTTCGTATCAGACGGCATATCTCAAGCTGCATTATCCACGCGAATTCATGGCTGCGCTGTTGACGAGTGTGTTGGATGACACGAACAAGGTGGTGGAATACATTACCGAATGTCAGCGGCTCGGAATTTTGGTTCTGCCGCCCGATGTCAACGAGAGCGATTCCAGCTTTACCGTCAGCGGGGATAATATCCGCTTTGGCTTGCTGGCTGCCAAGAATCTTGGACGAAGCTTTCTTGTACAGATGATGCAGGAGCGTAAAAAACGCCCATTTTCATCCTTTTATGATTTTTGCAGCCGGATGTATGGAAAGGATTTGAACCGCCGTGCGCTGGAAAGTTTGATTAAGTGCGGTGCACTCGATGGGCTCGGCAGCAATCGCCGCCAGATGCTCACCGCTGCAGATGCCGTTCTCAGTGATCTGGATGACGCGCATAAACGTAATTTGGAAGGGCAGATCAGTCTTTTTGGCGGAACCGAAGGGGACAGCAGGGATTCTTTTGCAATGCCAAAGGTGGATGAGTTCCCGTTGCCGGAGCTGCTCGGTATGGAAAAAGAAATCGCTGGAATGTACCTTTCCGGTCACCCTATGATGGAATATCGGGAAGCAGCAACGGCGATGGGTGCTGCTCTGATCGGCGAAATTGTACAGAGCGCAAAAGAAGAAGATGCGCGCTATGATGACGGTGACCGTGTTACGCTGCTTTGCATTATTTCAACGGTAAAAACCAAGGTAACAAAAAGCAATGCTACTATGGCATTTGTTACCGTGGAGGATTTGTCCGGATCGATTGAGATGCTTGTCTTCCCCAAAACGCTGCAAGAGGCTTCCGCGTTGCTGCAGGAAACCCGGGTGGTCGAAATCCAGGGCCGTGTCAGCATGAGGGAAGATGAGGATGCCAAGATTGTTTGTGACCGGGTTTTGCCGCCACCTGATAAAAATGTTGCTAAAACATGCAAAAATGTTGTAACAAAGCATTCTGAAGTACGGCAGCCTGCTTTGTCTCCTCAACCGCTACCTGCGATGCCAAAGGCACGCAGCGAACGCTTTGGACTTTATCTGCGTATAGAAGCATTGGATGGGGAACAATATAGTAAAACCCGCAATTTATTGGAGATTTTTGACGGTCAGACACCGGTGTATTTTTACGTTATGGGGCAAAAAAAGCTGGTACTTGCACCGCGTGCGTTGTGGGTGATGATGAATGATCCAATGATTTCCGAATTAAAAAACCTGCTGGGAGCAGACAATGTTGCCATAAAAGAGTAGTATTTTTGTTGCTTTTGCGAAATTCGTAAAAAAGGTAACTATTTTGCAGAATCTTGCTTGCCAAGTCGCAAAAATGCCACTATAATGGTTGATGAGAATTTAACAACAGGAGGTCGGTTTCTCATGGGAGTTAAGAAAATCGGAGTGCTGACGAGCGGTGGCGACGCTCCGGGCATGAATGCTGCAATCCGTTCGGTTACCCGTTCTGCGATTGCTGCCGGCATTGAGGTGCTTGGCGTATACAGAGGATACAATGGTCTGCTGCATAAGGATGTCGTCAAGATGGATCTGCGCAGCGTGTCGAATATTATTCAACTGGGCGGTACGATGCTTTACACTGCACGCAGCCCGGAATTCAATACGCCGGAAGGTGTAAAAAAAGCTGCAGCAAACTGCCGTGCACTGGGCATGGACGGTTTGGTGGTTATTGGCGGCGACGGCTCCTATCGCGGTGCACGTGATCTGTGCAGTGAAGGAATCCATTGCGTTGGTCTGCCGGGTACTATTGATAACGATATTTCCAGCACCGAATATACCATCGGTTACGACACAGCTATGAATACTGCGGTAGAGATGGTGGATAAAATCCGCGATACCTCTCAGTCTCATGACCGCTGCACCGTGGTTGAAGTAATGGGTCGCCATGCCGGTCACATTGCGCTCAACGTTGGTATTGCAGTTGGTGCAACGGCAATTTTGGTTCCCGAAGAGCCGTTCGATCTGGATAAAGAGGTTGTTGAGCCGATGAAGCGCTCACAAGCCACCGGTAAACAGCATTTTATTATTGTGGTCGCCGAAGGTGTTGGCCATGTGGATGAGATTGTTGCTGAGATTCAGAGCAAGACGGGTGTTGAAACCCGTGGATCAATTTTGGGTCATGTGCAGCGCGGTGGTTCTCCGTCCCTGAGAGATCGCGTTGTTGCCAGCGAAATGGGCTACTATGCCGTTCAGCTCCTGCGCGATGGAAAAAGCAACAGGATTGTCGGCATGAAGGATGGCAAGGTTTATGATTGCGATATCACCGAAGGCCTCGCGATGCAGAAAACCGTTGACAAAAATCTGCTCAATATTGCGCGCGTTATCTCTATCTGATTAATTTAAATAAAAATGCCGCCTTGTTTGTTGATATACACCCCAAATTCTGGATACTCAGTATGGGGGAACACATCAGCTTGTCAACAGGGCGGTTTTTTTGCGCACTTTTTTCAAGCAATACAGAACAAAAGAATGGAAAATTGTATCAAGGCGGCGGACAGTGCGATTTGATGCAAGCTTGAGAGGAGTTTCACAAATATCCTGCTCACAGAAGGTTTGTTCCTATACATCGTCTTTTACCAATCATAATTTCTCGTGCATTGACAGATAAAATTTTTCGAAAAACAGCCAAATTTATAATCACTTTTTATAAAATCTAAATTTTGAATTTGTAGAATTAGTATTACAATAGATTCGAATAACATGTAACAAGATTGACAGAAATCAAGAAAGGAATATGATAAACGCACAGAGGATAATTTTACCGGGACAGAGGCTTTTTCTTAAAATACATTCATTCCAGTTGATTATAGTGATTTACTGCGCATCGCGGTTTCTTGCACATTTGATACAAGCGGAAAAACGTTTTGAATCGTTATCCGACTTTTTAAAACTGCTTCATTCAGACACTATTTTTATGGCAAGGTGATATTTGATGAAAAGATGTTTTTTGTGTGTTGATCGCGGGCGCGATGATGCAATGTGCCAGCAAAGGACCAAAGTTAGTGATCTCCGCAAGGCAAAACCGGTACAGAAACGCTGATGGGCTCCGATCAAAGCTGTTGGTTTGTTGCATCCAAGACGGCAGAAAAGGAGAACTTCTTGGTCTTTTCGCCGCCGTTCAAGGAAAATTCGATGCCGGTTGCCGATGCTGATACGCTGGTGATGTCAGTTGGACTTTGGCTGGGCGGTGTGGAGTATGAACGTCTGACAGGAAAAGCACAGGGAGTGCAGATTCGTAAAGGTTGCGCGCAATTTGCGCCCTTCTACCATCGTGATAGATTACAGCCTCAGAGCCGGAATAGTTTTGTGGCTGTATGTTTTGGTACTATTTGAAAAAATAGACGAATCGGGTAAGGCATAAATTTTAATAGTTACCAATAGGAAAACCTGCAGATTGTGTCGAATTATTGCACTGATTTTTTCTCGTTGAAAAAGGAAAATAGCAAAAAAATCAGGATCTTAATCAAAAAATTTGCGTTTTTTTCTTCACCTTATGCGTAAACTTGAATAATTAAACGCAAACTTGCAGCTGCAGTCGAAAAACATCCTTTTTTTAATGAATAATATTCATAATCTTGCAAATTGTTCAATCGAGGAGAAAGAACCAAAAATATTTTTAACAAAATGAATAAAAACGGGTTGACAAGTATTGAGCGGTGAGGTATGATTGAACAGTAGTCAGAACTGGTTTGAGGTGGTAATCAGGTGCACGGTTCTGTGCAGGAAATTTCTTCCGATTCGGACAAGCTGGCAGAATTGGCAAGACAGGGTGACGGTGATGCGTTTGCACAGCTGTTCCTTTGTATGATGCCGGTGATTGGCAGCAAGGTCTCGCGTTTGGCACCGAATTTGTTCGGCGAACGTGATGATTTGATTCAGGAAGGCGCCATCGGTTTGATGGATGCAGTCACACATTTTGATTCGGCGAGCGGCACGCCGTTTCAGGCTTATGCTTCGGTCTGTATTGAGCACAGAATTCTTTCCGCTCTGCGTGCGCAGAGTCGGCAAAAAAATCTTCCGCTCAATGAATCTGTTCCGCTGGATGGTCTCGAAATTCCCACCGCAGTTCCTTCCGCTGATCCCGAGGATGTTTTCTTTGGGCGCGAACGGTTGAAAAATGTGATGGACGCAGTGCGGACGCACCTTTCTTCTTTGGAAAAACGGGTGCTCGAGTGTTATCTTAGCGGAAGATCCTATCGGGAAATTGCTTCCCGTCTGGGGCTGACAGAAAAGTCGGTTGATAACGCGCTGCAGCGAATCCGTCGCAAGTTAAGTCGTGCGGTTTCGCCCGAATAATTTTATCAGTCGACAGGCGGCTTATCAGCTGCTTGCAATATAATATGCCCCTCAGGTCGAGCGTTGTTCAAAGCAATGAGGGCGGTTCAATTCCGCCTGCGGGCAAATATCTTATTAACCAAAGCGAGGTAAAACAAATGTACGAAGACAAGACTCTCACATGCAAAGAATGTGGCAAGGAATTCATCTTTACTGCTGGCGAGCAGGAGTTTTATGCAGCAAAGGGCTTCGTGAACGAGCCGCAGAGATGCAAAAACTGCCGCGATCAGCGCAAGAATGCTGGCAGACCGGAGCGCGAGATGTACACCGCAATTTGCGCTTCCTGCGGCAAAGAAGCAAAGGTTCCCTTCAAACCGCGCGAGGATCGTCCGGTTTATTGCAGCGAATGCTTTGCAAAGATGAGAGAAGAATAAGCTGTAAGCTCTGATCCATTGCTTTGAAAAAAAGTTGAATCGTGCTGAAACGCCCCGAAGGACAATCCTTCGGGGCGTTTTTTGTTAGTAATTTCATCCTGCTGAGGAGGGGGCTGCAACACTTTGCAGTGAAACACGACGCAGTTCCGAAAGCCCCAGAACATAACAAAAACCATTGCGGTCATACAGCGCGCGTTGCGCATCGTTGCCGGCGTCTGCAGTGGAAAGGATCGTCCCGGTTTCATTCATCAGCGTCAATTTACCGCCGCTGAGCACCAGAATGCCATCGGAACTGAGATCAAGAGAGAGCACCGGATCGGAGAATTTTGCCGCAGCGTGCGTGGTTCCGTCGTTGGAAATAAAAACCACGGACGCATTCCGTCCGCCGGAAGATGAAAGCGCAATCACGCCACCGTAATTGGGATCAAAGGCAAAGCAAGAAAGCGCAGCGCTGCTGTAATTGTATTCTGTTTGCTGCTTCGTCTGGGGATTGAGCACCGCAGCTGATCGATCTCCAATAAACAATAAATTCCCGTTTTGAAGAATCGTTACAGATCGCGGCAGCGATTCCGCGCGCGTAAAGGTTGCAATGGGAGTGTCCTGCTTGATGGAAAAAAAGGACACCTGAGAAACCAAGTCTCCGTTTTGTGCAGTAAATCCGGCAGCTGCCAGCTGCTGCCCGTTTTCGGAGAGACTGCAGGCAGAAAGCAGATAGCTTTGCGATGCCCATCGAAATAATTGATTAGCGCGGGAATCAAAAACGGTTGCCATCGATGCATAGCCTTGTGCACCGCTGAGGAGAACATAATTGCCATTTGCTGCAATTGCACCGCCGTAAATATTAAAGTCGAAGGCAACGGGAGAACCAAATGCGCCGTTTTCTCCCGTCATAAATTTTTTTCCTCCCAGATTCAAGAGCAAAAAACGATTGCCGCTGCTGTGCAGAGAAGGGGAGGAAAAGCCGTGCTGAATGGAAGAATATTGGGCACCGCCGCTGCGGTACATCGCAAAGGAAGTGTCACTCACAACCGCCGGCTTATTCCCCGAAAGAACAAAGTTGCTGTATTCAACGGTTGTACCCGGGAAGGCGACAGGAAAGCCATCGCCCTCAGAATAACCGAGCAGGTTTTGATGAACCCAGGCTTTCATATTGGTAAGGGAAAGCGATTCGCGGTTGGAAAATAAAAAGGTGCCTAATGCAAGGATAATCAGCCCCAAAACCAGATATTTTACCGGGCGGGGCAGCAGCTTTTTTTTCTTTGGTGTCTGGGTGCTTCGTTTGGCAGATGCTCTTTTTGCCATCAAAAATCACCTCCGTAGAATACGCGGTTTAAAAAAAGCCCGCAAGCGGGAGCGGTGGGGCCGGCGGCAGAACGATCCTTTGCTGCAATGACAGCGGGCAGTGATTCTGCTGTAAGCTTGCCTTGTGCAACGCGCAGCAGGGTACCGACCATAATTCGTACCATATTGTAAAGATAACCGTCGGCGGCGGTGGTCATGGTGACCAGAGAGCCGCTGCGCTCCACAGAGAACCGTGCGACCGTTCGGGTGTTGTCCTGCTTTTTGCTGCCTGCCGAGCAGAGGGATGAAAAATCATGCGTGCCGCAATAAGCCTGCGCGGCATCATGGAGCAGCCCAACATCGAGCACATACGGATAATACAACGAATAACCGTACAAAAACGGATTTTTTACGGGATCGTTCCAGATTTGATACACATATTCCTTACCGGTACAGCTGTATCGTGCATGAAAATCAAGCGGCATTTCGCAGCAGGAAAGCACAGCAATATCCCGCGGGAGACGATTGTTCAGTGCCGCCTGCAAGCGTTCAGTTGCAATTGGGTTTACAGTTTTTACGCTGACGCAGTATTCGCGGGCATGAACCCCGGTATCGGTTCGGCTGCATCCCTTCACGTCGTGTGTGCCGCCGAGCACCGGAAAGAGCGCCTCCTGCAAAACGCTCTGCACGCTCTGGGCATTTTGCTGCACCTGCCAGCCATGGTAACGTGTGCCGTCATAGCTGAGCCGGAGCAATAAATTGCGGTTGGGCATTAAAGTGACGGCGGAATCTGATTGCATAATATCACCCCGCAGAGAAGTACAACACCCAACGCAAGCGTCACAAAATCGCGCGTTGAAAGGTGCAGCTGTTTCATTCTGGTTCTTCCATCGCCGCCGTGGTAGCAGCGGCATTCCATCGCCATGGCAAGCTCATAGGCACGCCGGAATGCCGAAACAAACAGCGGAATCAGAATCGGAATCATCGCACGGATTCGCTGCATCAGGCTGCCGCTTTCCAAATCAGCACCACGGGCTTTTTGCGCACTGGTAATTTTATCGGTTTCCTCCAACAGGGTTGGGACAAAGCGCAGTGCAATCGTCATCATCATGGCGATTTCATGCACAGGAACCTTGATATACTTGAGCGGCTTCATCAGGCGTTCAATCGCATCCGTCAGATCGGTTGGGGATGTGGTGTAGGTCAGCACACAGCTGATTAAAATCATCACAGCAATGCGGATCGCGATCAGTGCGCTGCGCATCAACCCCTGATCGGTAATCGTAATGAAGCGCCAACTCCAAAGAATATTGCCGGTTTTGATATAAAAAATATTGAGCAGCGAAGTAATAACAATGATGATTAAAATCGGCTTGAGCCCCTTGAAATAGAGCTTGACCGGGATTTTTGTCAGTGCGATCACCGTTGCGATTGCAAACGTCATCCAAGCGATGGAGGCTGCGGAATTGGCAACAAAAACAAAGACAATCGCTGCAAACGTCAGCGTGAATTTAATGCGCGGATCAATTTTGTGTACAATGGAATTGCCGGGAAAAAATTGACCGATAGTGATATCCTTAATCATGATGCTCGCCTCCATTGGGATTGTTTTCATCAGGAGAGGAGGCAGAATTTGAATGGAGTGCACGGATTAATTCGTTTTTGGCTTGTTCCACCGTATATACACCGTCACTGACCGGGCAGCCAAGTTCGCGCAGACGCATAAAAATGCGTGTCACCTGGGGAACCTGCAAGCCCATCTGCTGCAGCTCTCGTCCGCGGGCAAAAATTTCAGCAGTTGGGGCGAGCATTGCCGCACGGCTTTCGTTCATGACCAGAACACGGTCGCTGTACTTTGCAATGTCCTCCATGCTGTGAGAAACAAGCAGCACGGTGTTTTTGCGCTGCTTGTGATACACTGCAATCTGTTCGAGCAGATCGTCACGTCCCATCGGGTCAAGTCCTGCAGTCGGCTCATCAAGAATCAACACCTGCGGATCCATTGCAATTACACCGGCAATGGCAGCACGCCGCTTTTCTCCGCCGGAAAGATCAAACGGGGACTTTTCCAGCAACGCTTTGGGCAGCCCCGCAAATTCAGCGGCTTTTTGCACGCGCAGCTGAATTTCTTCTACAGAGAGCCCCATGTTTTTTGGCCCGAACGCAATATCCTTGGCAACGGTTTCCTCAAATAGCTGATGCTCCGGATATTGAAACACCATACCAACCTGAAAGCGCACGGAACGGATTGCCTTCGGGTTCTTCCAAATATCCTCCCCGTTTAAAAGCACCTGACCGGAGGTGGGGCGGAACAAGCCGTTGAAATGCTGCACCAGCGTCGATTTACCCGAGCCGGTGTGACCGATGATACCGAGGAACTCCCCCTCCTGCACCGCGACAGAAACATCGGTAATCGCATCGTGTGCAAAGGGCGTGCCCTGGCTATACGTATAAGTTAAATTTTTTGTTTCAAGAATATTCATGCCGTTTTGATTCCTTTCGCAGCGGAAAACATCAGCCTGCAGTTTTTTGGAACAATTTTGCAAGCGACTGCGCACATTCTTCCTCTGTCAGCACATCCGGTGCAACCGGATACCCGGCGCGCCAAAGCTCGTAAGCAAGCTCGGTTGCCTGCGGAACATCGAGCCGCAGTGACTGCATCCGTTCCACCTGAGAAAATACCTCGCGCGGGTTGCCTTCAAACACGGGCTTGCCGCTGTCCATTACAACCACCCGGTCGGCAAGAACCGCCTCATCCATGTTGTGCGTAATGAGCACGATGGTAATGTTTTGTTCGCGGTTGAGCTTGAGCACCGTATCCAGTACTTCCTTTCGTCCGCGTGGATCAAGCATGGAAGTCGGTTCGTCGAGCACGATACATTCGGGCTGCATCGCAAGAATTCCGGCGATGGCAACGCGCTGTTTCTGACCGCCCGAAAGCTTGTGCGGCGCATGGCTGCGATATTCATACATGCCAACCGTTTTTAGTGCAGCATCCACCCGCAGGCGGATTTCCTCAGGTGGAACCCCAAGGTTTTCCGGTCCGAAAGCAACGTCCTCTTCCACAATGCTTGCAACCAGTTGATTATCGGGGTTTTGTTGAATCAACCCCACCCGGCTGCGGATGGAAAGCTTTTTGTTCTCGTCGGCGGTGTCCATGTTTTCCACAAAGACCTTGCCGCCGGTGGGGAGCAGCATGGCATTGAAATGCTTGGCAAGCGTCGATTTTCCGGAACCGTTGTGACCGAGCAGCGCCAAAAATTCCCCGTGCCGTACTCCAAGGCTTACATCGGAGAGAACCTCCGGCATTTCTTCATTTTCAAATTCGTATCTAAAATCCACGTGTTCTGCACGGATAAAATCTTCCAAAAAATAATTCATCCTCTCTGTAGCAGTCCAGCTCTTTATTTCAAAGAAGGGTCAGGGATTTGCGCTCTGCCAGATTGCGGTGGAACCGCAGGGCAGTGCCATCCCGGTGGAGGTGACAGGCAGCCCGATTTCCTCGGAGGAGAGCAGCCCGCCGAATTTCGGCTGGAGCAGAGTGCCCAGCAGGTACTGCATAACGGCGGGAGAAAGGCCGGTGGTGTAGCTGTTGAGCAGGAAAAAGAGTGGATTCTCACTGAGAATCGGCAGACAAAGCTCCACCAGACCGAACAACTGCTCTTCAAGCTTCCAGATTTCGCCGCCCGGTCCGCGGCCATAGGAAGGGGGATCCATCAGGATGCCGTCGTAATGATTGCCGCGGCGTGCTTCGCGCTGAACAAATTTCGCGCAGTCATCCACCAGCCATCGAATCGGCTTATCCTCCAGGCCGGAGATTGCGCCGTTTTGCTTTGCCCATGCAACCATGCCCTTGGAGGCATCCACATGGCAAACCTCTGCACCGGCAGCAGCGCACGCACAGGTTGCACCGCCGGTATAAGCAAAGAGATTCAAAATCTTGACCGGTCGTCCGGCAGATTTAATTTTTTGTGCCATCCAATCCCAGTTGGTTGCCTGCTCGGGGAAAATGCCCGTATGCTTGAAGCCCATCGGCTTCAGCTGAAAATGCAGGTCACCGTAGGAAATTTGCCAGCTTTCCGGCACCTTGCGAGCCATTTCCCAATGACCGCCGCCCGTTTGCGAGCGATGGTAGCGCGCATGTGCCGAGCGCCAGAGGGGACTTGTTTTTGGTGTATTCCAAATGATCTGCGGGTCGGGACGAATCAGAATAATATCGCCCCAGCGTTCCAGCCGTTCGCCGGTGCAGGCATCCAACAGCTCATAATCATTCCATTGTGCAATTCTCATTGATCATCATGCCTTTCCATCCAGCCCAAGCCTTGCAGCAGCTTCCGCCTGCCGAAAACACGGGGTTAAAACAGGATCTGTTGATTTTGTTCGGGAGCGGCGTTTGGCGGCGTAAGCCCCAGGTGCAGGTATGCAGCAGGCGTAACGCAGCGTCCGCGCGGTGTCCGGCTCAAAAAGCCGATCTGCATCAGGTAAGGCTCGTAAACGTCCTCAATCGTAATGGATTCCTCGCCAATCGCAGCGGCAATGGTCTCCAGACCAACCGGACCGCCGTTGTAAAACTGAATCATTGTGCGAAGCAGGCGGCGATCGGTCTTATCAAGCCCCAGCTCGTCGATCTCCTGCTTTTCCAGCGCAATGCGTGCAATTTCAAGTGAAACATTGCCGTCGTTCATCACCTGCGCAAAATCGCGCACGCGCTTGAGCAGTCTGTTTGCAATTCGTGGTGTTCCGCGGGAACGGGAGGCCACTTCCAGTGATGCATCCGATTCAATTTCCATGCCGAGGATTCCGGCAGAACGTGTTACAATGCGGGAAAGCTCCTCGGGGGTATACATTTCCAGCCGAAGCACCACACCAAACCGGTCACGCAGCGGAGCGGAAAGCTGTCCGGCACGTGTGGTGGCACCAATCAGCGTAAATTTGGGCAAGGGAAGATGATAGCTTGCCGCCATCTGGCCCTTACCGGTGATAATATCAATGGCAAAGTCCTCCATTGCGGGATACAAAATTTCTTCCACCGCACGGGAGAGCCGATGAACCTCATCGATGAACAGAACATCGCCGGGGTTCAGATTCGTCAGCAGTGCAGCAAGATCACCTGGTTTTTCAATGGCCGGGCCGGACGTGATGCGGATGTTAACCCCCAATTCGTTGGCGATGATGGCGGCGAGGGTGGTTTTGCCGAGTCCGGGAGGGCCGTACAGCAGCACATGATCGAGCGATTCCTTCCGCAGCCGGGCAGCTTCAATAAAAACGGAAAGGTTCTCCTTTGCTTTTTCCTGCCCGATATATTCCCGCAGAGAACGCGGGCGCAGCGGGTTTTCCACTTCGGCATCTTCAGGGGAAAAATCCGGGCTGGTAATCCGGTTTTCAAAATCCATTTCCATGTCGTCAGCATCCACCGTATGGCTCATTAAACCATCCGATTCTTTTTTCTTCATGATGAAAAACCGCTCCTTTCGCATTACTCAGAATATCACAGGCGAGAACCCATTGCTTTGAGAGAAAGACGGATAAGCTCCTCGGTGGGGAGAGAACTGTCCAGCTTTGCCACCACTGCGGCGGCATCGGACGGCGAATATCCCAAAACCGTCAGTGCGCCAATGGCTTCGGACGCGTGTCCGGCAGCAGAGGGGATTCCGCCGCTGCCTCCAAACAGACCGGCAGGTGCTTCAGCAGAAAGCTTGGCAACCTTGTCCCGCAGCTCCAACACAATGCGCTGAGCAAGCTTCGGTCCAACGCCGGCAGCCCGAGTAAGTGCCTTAAAATCTCCGGCAGAAATTGCAATGGCAAGCTGTTCCGGGGCAAGCTCCGAAAGAATGCTCAGCCCCGCCTTGGGACCGACACCCGAAACATTTGTCAGCGTCTTAAAGCAGTTCAGTTCTGCTTGTGTGGAAAAGCCAAAAAGGTCGAGTGCATCTTCACGCACGTTGAGATGTGTGTAAAGCCGGGTTTCGCTGCCGATTGCGGGCAACGAGCGCAGGGTGCTCATGGTAGTAAGGCACTTGAAGCCAACGCCGCCGCATTCTATTACGGCGAATCCCGGTTCAGTGTGCACAAGGGTTCCGGTTAAGCTGTAAAACATGAAGCATGTCCGCCTTTCAAAAATATTACAGGGTACCGCGCTGTGCAAAAGCTCTGCGCAGCGGAGAACCCGCCGCCTGAGCATGACAAATTGCAATCGCAAGCGCATCGGCAGTATCGTCCGGTTTGGGAACCTGCCGCAAACAAAGCAGCCGCCGTGTCATCTCCATCACCTGCGGCTTTTCGGCGCGACCATAGCCGGTAACGGCCGTTTTTACCTGCAAGGGTGTGTATTCAAACAGCGGAATATGATTTTTTTGTGCTGCCAGTAAAATGACGCCGCGCGCCTCAGCAACGCCGATGGCGGTCGTCGTATTGGTATTAAAATAAAGTTTTTCCACTGCAACCGCATCGGGACGCCATTTTTCCATAATAACAGTCAGGCAGTCGTAAATGCTTTCCAACCGTCGGGAAAAATCTGTTTCAGCGGCAGTGGAAACCGCGCCGTATTCCAGCGGAATATACCGTCCCTGTTCGTGGCGGATGACACCGAAGCCAACAATGGCATAGCCGGGGTCGATGCCAAGAATTATCATTTCAGTGCTCCCTCCTGCAGTATGATTCCAACCGACTGCAAACAGCACGCAGACCACCGGTTGCAGCATAAAAGTCGATTCTAAATATTATATCATAAGATTGTCGTTCGGGCAACGGCTCTGTTGAATGGATTATGAAAAATGTTCCGGATCTCAGTTCTTGTGCGAAATACAATTGTAAAATTCACATTTGTATTCATTTTGTGCATTTGCTTTGTTAAAAAAACGTACAATTCCTGTGTTTCCCTTGTTTTTTATGAAAAAATCCGCTATACTAAACTAATAATATTTTTTGTGAATTTATCTTTTGTTCACGCTGGTTTTGGACGGACTACGAAAGGAACATAACTGCGTTATGAATATTTTGATTGATATTTTCTTTCTTTTGCTGGTTGTACTGATTTTTGTGGGTGTATCGAGAAAAAATACCGTGCGCGCGTCCATTCGACTGGCTGCCGTTGTGATTGCAGCAGCCGGAATGATGACCGCGCCCACCATTGCTCCGTCAGTGGCAATGGTGTTTGAGCCTTCGGTGCAAAACAATGCCGCAGCCGATTTTGCAGCAATTGCCAATACTCCTGTGATGGACAATGCAGAGGAAACATTGGGCAAAATCGACCTCACACAGCTGCAGCAAAAACTGCCGGATAAATTTGAAGCAATTGCAGCCAGCTATGGAGTGGCGGCTGACGAGTTGCTTGCTGCTGCAGAGGAAGAAAATGCCCCTGCAAAGGAAGCGGCTCTGTTGGGGGCTCCGCTCAGCAAGGCGTTGGCACAAGCTTGCTGCGGGTTGCTGCTCGCACTGATTTTGGTGTTTGTGGTCGCAGGAGGATTAACCGCACTGATTCGCAGACAACGCAAATCAAAGGAACGGCAAAAAATGACGTTCGCCTCTGCAGTGATTGCAATTTTGACTGCATTGATTGCGGCTGCATTTGTGGTGATTCCGTTGTTTGAATTGTTCCGTCCGTTTTCAGCGGGAATTCTGGGTACGATGCAATGGAATATCAGCTGTGAGAAATCGGTTTTTTATCGACTGCTGCAATGGTGCAATCCGTTTGTTTGACGCGTGGGCCGAAAAGATCAGATCAACAGTCTGTTTGTTTTTTGATTTTAGAATATAAGACCGTATGAAAACGGCTGCGGGTGTGAAGATTATTTTTGTATCCCGCGATTATCAGAAAGGACGATCGTCAAATGGGTTATGTTTTGGATCTTATTCTATTAGCGGTTTTGATCCTTTTCATTGCGGTGGGACGGCACCGCGGCGCCATTCGCACTGCGGTGGAATTTTGCGGATTGATCGTTTCCATTGTAGCCGCGGTCATTATTGGAAATGTGCTTTCCGACTGGTTCTTTTCCGCATTTATCCGCGGTTCTGTGATTCAATCTGTTCAGGCGGCGATTACAGATGGTGCGGGGCAGGCAGCAACAGCTCAATTGCAAAAGGTTCTTTCCGCATTACCTGGTTTTGTACTCAATGCAACCGATTCTGCGGTACTTTCGGCAGATGTGGCTGCAGCGATTACGAAAGGTGCTGCGGATGGTGCCGCTTGGATTGTCGATCAGGCGGTTCGTCCGGTGGTGGTGGCAATGCTTCGTATTATTTTTGCGGTGCTGCTTACCATTGTGTTCCTGATTCTTATCCGTTTGCTTGGAAAGGTGCTGGATATTATTGCGAAACTGCCTGTACTGCGTCAGCTTAACGGTTTTTTGGGCGGGGTGCTTGGGGCAGTAAAAGGCGCTGCAGTTATTTTGCTGGCACTTGCCGTCTTGCGCGTTGCCGTGCCAATGACTGAAAATCCCGGAGTGCTTTCGCAGAAAAATCTGGAACAATCTGTTTTGTTCGGAACAATCTATGAAGGTAACCCGTTGTTTGCCGTCTTGGAGCCGGGTCAGGAATAACAACAGACACGACCTGCAAGGAAGGAGCTTTTATTCTTGTTATGAAAAAGTCAGACGTAATCAATATTCCCAATCTTCTTTCTCTGCTGCGGATTTTGATGATTCCTCTTTTTGTCGTTTTGTTTTTTCAAGGAGGGAATTCTCTTTATTGGGCAGCGGGGGTGTTGATCGCCTCGGGACTGACAGATATGCTCGATGGCATCATTGCACGCCATTTTAATATGATTACACCGCTCGGGCAGATGCTCGATCCGTTTGCGGACAAGCTCACACAGGGCACTGTGGGTGTTTGCATGATGATTGCCTATGTGGAGCAACCGGCAATCGTTGCACTGTTTGTTTGCTTTTTCCTCAAGGAGTTTGCGATGGGACTTGGCGGCTTGATTCTTCTTTTGAAAAAAAAGCGCCCGATTCCGGCACAGTGGTACGGAAAAGTTGCAACCTGCGCTTTTTATATTTCTATTATTATTGTAGTATTTTCCAAAGCGATTTTTGAATATGATAAGCTATGGGTCATCTGGGCATTTGTAGGGGTGACCGGGCTGCTGATGGGAAATGCATTTGTACGCTATACCAAGGTTTTTGTTCAGATTATGAAGGGAACGTATATCTATGATACGGCAGTGCCCAATCAGCATCCAGCTGATGTTTGAGCCGGTGCGGCAAGCGCGCGGATTCAAACAAGGTTTTGTCTCTGTTCTGCTTTTGCAGTCCGGACAAAGCTGCCGGACTTGTGCGAAAGGATTTGATTATGGCTATGTTATGCAGCAGATGTAAAAAAAGGCTGGCGGTGGTATTTGTTTCCACAGGGGCAAACAGCAAGCCGCAAGGCCTTTGTGCCGTTTGCGCCAAGGAGCTTGGCATTACGCAAGTGGGCGATATCATGGAAAAAATGGGTATCACCGATGAAATGCTGGAGGAAGCCAGCGAACAATTAACGGGGCTGATGGGGGAGGACGGCGAAAACAGTCTGCTTTCCATGTTTGGCGCGGACGGAACCGGAGCCGGTGATGATGACGGCGAGGGTGATGGCTTTGAAATGGGTGGGGCGCCCACTATGCCGCAAAGCCTGCAAGAGCTCTTTGGACAAAAGAGTGACAAGACTGGTGAAGGCGAAAAGGAAAAGAATAAGAAGAATGATAAGAAAGCACCCCCGCGCCCAAAACGTAAATATGTGGATGCTTATACAGAAAACCTGACGCAGAAGGCTCGCGCAGGTAAGCTTGACCGGATTATTGGGCGGGATGCTGAAATTGCGCGCACGGTGCAGATTTTGAGCCGCCGCACCAAAAACAATCCCTGCTTGATTGGTGAGCCGGGTGTTGGCAAGACTGCTATTGCAGAGGGTCTTGCACTGCGCATTGCGGTTGGAGAGGTTCCGCTGCGCCTGCAAAGCAAGGAGATTTGCCTGCTCGACCTGACAGCGCTTGTGGCAGGAACACAATTTCGCGGACAGTTTGAAAGCCGCATCAAAGGGCTGATTGAAGAGGTTCGCGCTGCAGGGAATATTATTCTCTTTATCGACGAGGTGCACAATCTGGTTGGTGCGGGCGATTCCGAAGGCTCTATGAACGCTGCAAATATATTGAAGCCGGCGCTTTCCCGCGGAGAGATTCAGGTAATCGGCGCAACAACCTTTACCGAATACCGCAAATATATTGAAAAAGACGCTGCATTGGAGCGCCGTTTTCAGCCCGTTCGCATCAAGGAACCCTCGGTGGAGGATACCGTCAAGGTGCTCATTGGAATCAAGGAATATTATGAGAACTATCACCGTGTCACGATTTCCGATGCTTTGCTGCATGAGGCAGTCGTGCTTTCGGAACGGTATGTGACCGATCGTTTTCTGCCGGATAAAGCCATCGATCTGCTTGACGAAGCATGCACCTGTGCCGCTCTGCGCAATTTGAAAATGCGCGATTACGATGTGGCAACCATGGAACTGCAGCAAAAGCAGCAGGAAGAGGAAGAAATGGCAGCGGCAGCGGATTCGATCGACTATGAGCAGCTTGCTACCCTGCGTGCGGAAATTGCCCGTTTGCAGCAGCAGGCAGACAGCCTTCGTCCCGAAGCCATTGGAGCGCCGGTGACGGAAGATGATCTGGCGCAGGTGCTTACCCTTTGGACAGGAATTCCGACGGAAAAAATCCGCAGCGGAGAAATGCAGCGGCTGGGTCATTTGGAGAACGTGCTCAAAATGCGCGTGATCGGGCAGGATGAGGCAGTGGAAAAGGTTGCCGCAGCCGTGCGCCGCAGCCGTGCACATATCAGTCCGCGCCGCCGACCTGCGTCATTTATTTTTGTGGGTCCCACCGGTGTTGGGAAAACCGAGCTGTGCAAAGCGCTTTCCGAGGAATTGTTTGATACACCCGAAACGCTGATTCGGCTCGATATGTCTGAATTTATGGAGAAGCATTCTGTTTCCCGCATCATCGGTTCGCCGCCCGGCTATGTGGGCTATGATGAAGCCGGTCAGGTGACGGAAAAGGTTCGCCGTCAGCCGTATTCCGTGCTGCTGCTCGATGAAATTGAAAAGGCACACCCCGATGTGATGAATATTCTGCTGCAGATTCTCGATGAAGGCAGAATTACCGATGCACAGGGACGCACGGTGAATTTTGAAAATACCATTCTGGTCATGACCTCTAATGCGGGAAGCGAGCGCAAGGATGCCCTGCTCGGTTTTGGAAAAACACAGGAATCCGCAGACAAGGAAAAGGCACTCAAGGCATTGAGCGAGTTTCTGCGTCCGGAGTTTTTGAGCCGTGTGGATGAAGTCATTGTGTTCCGTTCACTCAATGAACAGGATGATATTGCGATTGCCAAGCTGATGCTCCATGAGTATGTGGGCGTGCTGAAGGAAAAGGCAATTACATTCACATTTGACGATAAAGCTGCAGAATGGATTGCAAAAAAATCCATGGGTGGCAAGAGCGGTGCGCGTGACATTCGCAACACCATCCGCCGTGAGGTGGAGGATCGTCTGGCAAATGCACTGATTGAGCAGGGCGATTCGCTTTCCGGTGTCAGCCTGACGGTTACCGCAGATGGCGAAAGCTTGCAGTTGCTGACCTTGTGAGCTTCTCTCCAAAATCCACAATAAGGAAGGTCAAGTTCCATGCAGAGAAGAATGAAGCAGAAAAGAAGCAGGAGAGAGCAAAGAACAATCTTTTGGGCTTACTTTTTTCGTTATTGCTTTCCGCTTCTGGTGGCAGCTATTTCGCTCTGCGTTTTCCGCAATGCGGTTGCGCTGGGGGTGGGATGTCTCTTGATTTCTGCCTATCAGTTCTTCGGTGCATGCACCAAAAATGAAGTTTTTTTATGTGCGGCCCAAAGTTCATCCCACACGGCAATGACACCGGGCAGGCATGCTTTATCCGAAATTGAAGAGGCAAAGCGAGACGGAATCTGTGGGGGGATAATTTTCGGTGTAATCGGATTAACCATGATTGTGTTATCCCTGTTTACAGACTGGTTGTTTTTTTAAATTGAAAAAATAAATTGAGGCGCGACAAAGGGCTGTAAAACTTTGAGTCGCGCCTTTTTTATGTGCTGAAATTCTTACCAATCTTTCCATGATCATCAACGTAAAAGTAGAAAATAATTGTAAATAGTTTCAGTGCCTTGCAAAATGTGACCGCTTTTGTTAAGATAACGATATCCTAACCTCCGCAGATTGCGTCAAACATTGTGAAATTATGGATGAAAACAAACTGCATGAAAGGATGATGCAAGGTGAAATGGTTTTTAAAATCAAAAAATTGGATTGCGATTTTGCTCTGTACGCTTTTTTTTGCGGCATGCAAAACAGCAGCACAACCACAGGGTTTTGATGTGACAAGCGAAAGCGCTTGGCAAAATTCCGCGTCGGAGATTTCTTCCGGGGAAGATGTAGAAGAGGCATCTTCCCTGCAGACAGAAGGGAAGAAATCTGAACCAGATGAAGAGAGAGCCGATTTGCCGGACAATCGCGAAACTTTGTCTGCATACGAGGAATCCTCTTCACAAAAAAATCAACAGGCACCGCAAATCAACAGTAATTCCGGTGCAAACAATAATGCGCAAGTCAGCTCCGGCTCTGCAAGCAGCAGACCGCAAACAGCTTCCTCTGCACCGGCAGGCAGCAAGCCAACCGTGAATTCAACGACGCCCCAAAGCAGTAAACCCACTCCAAGTTCTTCTGCGCCGGCAAGCAGTAAACCCTCGGTCAGTTCTTCTGCTCCGGTGAGCAGTAAGCCGCAGACGAACAATAGTCAGACAGACCAACTGGCGGCTCAGGTGGTTGCATTGGTCAATCAGGAACGTGCAAAACAAGGGCTTTCACCTTTAGCAGCCGATTCTAATCTGGCGAGCAGCGCCTTGATTCGCAGTCAAGAAATCGTTACAAAATTTGCTCATGAGCGTCCCAATGGGGAGCAGGGATATCAAATGGCATTTCGGGCGGGCTTTTCTGTTGTTGGAGAAAACATTGCCTATGGCTACAGTACGGCGGAAAGTGTTATGAATGCCTGGATGAATTCAGAGGGTCATCGAGCAAATATATTGAACAGCAACTTTACGCATATCGGCGTAGGATGTTATCGTGCAAGCAATGGGCAGCTTTATTGGACGCAGTTGTTTGGCGGCTGAATGATACCGTTCTCTGATAGGTCCATATAAAAAATTCGTGTAACGCAAAACTGGAATGAAAAAGCAGCGGGCAAAACCGAAACGCAAACCGAAAAAAGTTTGCGCAGGTTTTGCCTGCTGCTTTTATTTACCGTTTCAAGAAGAATTAGTGTGATGCAGGGAATGCGGCCATTGCGCGGTCAGCATAGCTTTGCAATGCACACAGTTTTTCGGAATCCATTGCAGGGCAATCGGCAAGCGGGTTGGGAATATCAAGCTGCTCGTATTTAAAAGCGCCCACGGTGTGAAATCCGAGCAGCTGATACTTTTCAATGACAGACGCAAATGGTTGGAGTACAGCCAAATAGCGGTCAAGCCACTCCTGTGAATCGTTGATACCGGGAACGATCACGGTGCGAACCCAACAACGCTTCCCCGTTGCCGCAAGATATTGCAGAAAATCGAGCACCGGGGCAAGGCTTCCGCCGGTGTATGCCTCAAAAGAAGCTTCTTCGGGGAATTTGAGGTCACAAAGAATCAAATCCGCTCCGTCAATAGCCTGCCTGACCGCATCGGTCAGCGGAACACAGCCGCAGGTGTCGATGGTGTAGCCAATCTGTGCCGGGCGCAAAAGCAGCCCCAGCGCGTTGATTTCCTCGGCTTGCAGCAAAGGCTCCCCGCCGCTGAAGGTGACACCCCCGTTTCCCGCCTTGAAGTAAGGAACATACCGCTTGATTTTGCGAAATAATTCCTCCGGTGTTTTTTCCTGCGCCGCAGCGGGATTCCAAGTGTCCGGATTATGACAATAAGCACAGCGCAGAGGGCATCCGCTCAGAAAAATCGCATAACGCAGCCCTTCGCCATCCAAAGCGGCGAGGGATTCAATCGAGTGAACCTTCATGAGCTGACCATTCCTTTCCATTGTGCTGCAAATCTGTTGTTCGGCTTTGTTTGTGTACTCTCTTTTAAACATATTCACGAAAAATGTCGAAAAAAGCGGGAGTTACATCTTTTCGTGGAAGGTGCGGGAGATGACCTCCAACTGCTTGTCCTTGGAAAGCTTGTTAAAGTTGACTGCGTAGCCGGAAACGCGGATCGTCAGATTGGGGTAAAGCGTCGGGTCGTTCATCGCATCAATCAGCTTTTGACGATTCAGCACATTGACGTTGAGGTGTTGTGCGCCCTGTGTAAAGTAGCCGTCCAAAACGGCAGTCAGATTGGCAGCACGGGCAGTGTCGTCCGTTCCCAGTGCGCCCGGTGTGATGGAAAATGTGTTGGAGATTCCGTCACGGCAAAAGCGGTAATTCAGCTTTGCGACCGAGTTGAGTGAGGCAAGCGCACCCTCGCAGTCGCGGCCGTGCATGGGGTTTGCTCCCGGTGCAAACGGTTCACCGGCACGGCGTCCATCCGGCGTATTGCCTGTTTTGCGGCCATACATCACGTTCGAGGTGATGGTCAGAATGGAGAGCGTGTGTTTTGCACCGCGGTAGGCAGGTGTTTTGCACAGCTCGGAGTAAAAATATTCCGTGACCCATTGGGCGATGCTGTCCACACGGTCATCGTCGTTGCCGTACTTGGGGAACTCACCCTCGGTCTTGAAATCGACAATGACGCCGCGTTCGTCCTTGATGGGGGTAACCGATGCAAATTGAATCGCGCTGAGGGAATCGGTCAGAACGGAGAGTCCGCTGATTCCGAATGCCATCAGCCGTTCCACTTTGGTGTCGTGGAAGCCCATAATCAGGCGCTCGTAAGCGTATTTGTCGTGCATAAAATGAATGACGTTCATGGTGTTGACGTAAAGCCGTGCCATCCAAGCAAGATATTCCTTCAGGCTTTCCATCACTTCGCCGTAGTCAAGCGGCTTGTCCGCGGCAAAAACCTTGCCCTCGGGTGCAAGCTGAACGCCGTAAATTTCGTCCTTGCCGCCGTTGAGTGCCATCAGCAGCACCTTGGCAAGGTTGCAGCGCGCGCCAAAGAACTGCATCTGCTTGCCGCATTTCATGGCAGAAACGCAGCAGGCGATTGCGTAATCATCTCCGTATGCTTCCCGCATCACATCATCGTTTTCATATTGAATCGCATCGGTGTCAATCGAAACCTTTGCGCAGAATTTTTTGAATGCTTCAGGCAGCTGCTCCGACCAGAGAACGGTGATATTTGGCTCTGCAGAAGAACCAAGATTATAGAGTGTGTTCAGCATCCGGAAGCAGTTTTTGGTGACAAGAGGGATTCCGTCTTCGCTCATACCGCCCTCGGAGCAGGTCACCCAAACGGGGTCGCCTGCAAAGAGATCATTATATTCCGGTGTGCGCAGGTGACGAATCAGGCGGAGTTTGATAACAAGATCATCCATCAGCTCCTGCACGCCGCTTTCGGTAATCACGTTTTCTTTCAAATCACGCTCAAAATAAATATCCAGAAAGGTTGTAATACGCCCAATGCTGTTTGCGGCACCGTTTTGCTCTTTTTGACCGCCCAGATAGGCAAAATACAGCCACTGCACGGCCTCATAGGAGTTTTCTGCCGGTCGGGAAATATCACATCCGTATTCTGCTGCCATTTTGACGAGTGCCTTCATAAATTCGATCTGGCGGGAGACGTCCTCCAGCAAGCGGATGGTTTCGTCGCACATGTCGCCTTCCCCAAGCTCGCTGCGATCCTTCTCTTTTTGTGCAATTAGGAAATCCATTCCGTAAAGTGCCAGTCGGCGATAGTCGCCAATCAATCTTCCGCGGCCGTAAGCGTCCGGAAGTCCGGTCAGAATCCCGACGTGGCGCGCCTTTTTCATTGTATCGGTATAAACGCGGAAAACGCCGGTGTTGTGCGTGGTACGGTAAGAAAATTCCTTACGCACATCGTCGCCGATATCGCAGCCGTAAGCCTCACAGGCCTGCTCCGCATTGCGCAGACCGGCAAAGGGGTTCACCGCTCTTTTGAGCGGTTCTTCGGTCTGCAAACCAAGAATGATGTCTTCACCCTTGCAAATATATCCTGGAGCATAGGTGAGAATGGAGGAAACACGGTTGGTGTCAATCCCAAGGACGCCGTGATTCTCCTGTTCCTGCTGCAAAAGCTTTGTCACACGCTGATAAAGGCGGGTGGTGCGTTCGGTCGGCCCGGCGAGAAAGGACTCGTTCCCTTCATAGGGGGTGTAGTTTTTGTGGATAAAATCACGCACATCGATTGTAGTGCACCAATTGCCTGAATGAAAACTTCTCCATGCTTCCATACGGTTGATCATTCCTTTCTTTTGTTTGCACAGCCACGTCCTGACTTTGTGCAAGAGATTCTCACTATCGTTTTCCGGAAAATAACAATAAAAAAACTGGGCATGATTAAAAAATCATGCCCAGGCGTACGGCGAAAATCAATCATCCGCTTCCTCGCAGTATTCTGCGTTACGCCAGTCGCGGATAACAATTTCAATATAACAGATTGAATGGGGTTTGTCAATGGTCAGAAACATCCAATGTTGAAGAAAAGATGGTAATTTTTTTTGCCATATAGAATCATAAAAACATAATAAATATGGATTAAACATGTTTTTATTGCAGATATAGTAGAAATCTATTGGGCGTTGTGATATCCTTTCTTTGGTTGCAGAGCACCAATGGTGTTTACACCATACAGCAAAAATAAAAAGAGCAACCCAAAAAACGGAGGAGAGAGACACATGCCAAAGATGATGACCGAGTATTTCAGCAGTCCCGTGATTACCCGTTTCAATGGCGGCGCGCCGATCCTTACCAAAGATGATGTTCCGTATGAAGCAGACCTTGTGTTTAATGCAGGAGTGACAAAATACAACGGAAAATATGTGATGGTATTCCGTGATGACTATAATTTTGAAGAACTAAAACAAGGAAAAGGAGAGGTCAGTCAGATTCCGAAAACGCAATTGGGACTGGCCACCAGTGATGATGGAATTTGCTGGAATGTTGCTCCAAAACCAATTTGGAATGCTGAAATTCTGGGTGATCCCGAGGTTCAGCGAGTGTATGATCCGCGGCTGACGGTAATTGACGGAAAGTGCTATCTCTGTTTTGCAATGGATACGCGCCACGGACTGCGGGGCGGAATTGCAGTAACAGAAGATTTCAGCAAGATCGATATCCTGAGCCTGACAGTGCCGGACAACCGTAATATGGTGCTTTTTCCAGAAAAGATTGGCGGGCGGTATGTGCGGTTGGAACGTCCGTTTCCGGTCTATTCCCGCGGCGGAGTGGATCGTTTTGATGCGTGGATTTCATATTCGCCGGATCTGCGGTATTGGGGAGACAGTTCTCTTTTGCTTGCAGTGGAGGATGTTCCGTTCTCCAATGATAAGGTAGGACCCGGTGCACCGCCGATTAAAACAAGCAAAGGCTGGCTGACGCTTTTTCATTCGGTGCAAATTGACCGAACCCGCGGTAAGAACGGATGGGAATCATCCTGGCAAAAATGTTATTGTGCCGGAATTATGCTGCTCGATCTTGAAAATCCGAATCGAATCATTGGTTACAGCAAGAAACCGCTTCTTGCACCGGAGACCGAATGGGAGGTTGACACCGGATTCCGAACCAATGTGATTTTTCCTGGCGGCATGATTTTGGAGGATAGCGGCGAGGTAAAAATTTATTACGGTGCCAGTGATACCGTGGAATGCCTGGCGACTGCGGATGTGGACGATTTGATGCAGTTGTGCCTGGAATAGTGGTCCTAACCGCTTAAGCACGGGCGAATACCGTGTTTGTTGTAAAAAAGTGGAGCCAGATAAGAACACACGCCAGGTTGACAAGTGATACGAGTTTTGCTATAATAAAAGCAAAGAAAATTAAATATTTCCTTATCACGAGAGGCGGAGGGACAGGCCCGATGATGCCCGGCAACCTGCATTGCGCAAGGTGCCAATTCCTGCGGTGAAAACCGACAGATGAGGTGGTGACACGCCAGACGGTCTGTTTCGCCCGGCGTGTTTTTTGTGTGTCTAAATGAAAGGAGCAACAAAATGGCAACTCACTTTTTTACGTCTGAATCCGTAACGGAGGGACATCCCGATAAAGTCTGCGATCAGATTTCCGATGCAATCCTCGATGAGATTCTTTCACAGGATGAAAATGCGCATGTCGCGTGCGAAACAACGGCAACTACCGGTATGGTGCATGTGATGGGCGAGATTTCGACCAATTGCTATGTTGATATTCCGGCAATTGTGCGCCGCACAGTAAAAGAAATTGGCTACGACGACCCAAGCTGCGGCTTTGACGGCGACAGCTGCGCGGTTCTGACCTCGATTGACAATCAGTCGCCAGATATTGCGATGGGTGTTAACGATTCTCTGGAGGCTCGCGGTGGGGAAAATGACGCGCTCGATAAAATCGGAGCCGGAGATCAGGGTATGATGTTTGGCTATGCCTGCGATGAAACACCGGAATTGATGCCGCTGACTGCTTCGCTGGCTCATAAACTGGCGCGGCGTTTGGCTCAGGTGCGCCGTGACAAAACGCTTTCCTATCTTCGTCCGGATGGCAAAACACAGGTTACGGTGGAATTTGACGAGCAAAACCGTCCGCTTCGACTTGATACAATCGTGATTTCAACCCAGCATGCACCCGAGGTTTCTTTGGAACAGATTCGTGCGGACCTTATTCGTGAGGTGATTGCGCCGGTGATTCCCAAGGAGCTTGACAAAGGCGATATCAAGACTTATATCAATCCGACAGGCCGTTTTGTAGTTGGCGGTCCTGCGGGAGACAGCGGATTGACCGGACGCAAAATTATTGTGGATACCTACGGCGGATATGCCCGTCATGGTGGCGGATGTTTTTCCGGCAAAGACCCCACCAAGGTTGACCGTTCCGCGGCATATGCGTCTCGCTGGGTTGCGAAGAATATTGTGGCTGCCGGATTGGCACGCCGCTGTGAAGTGCAGCTTGCCTATGCGATTGGCGTTGCACGGCCGGTTTCTGTGTTTGTGGATTCGTTCGGCACGGGATCCGTCAGCGATGACGTGCTGCAAAAAGCAGTTTGCAAGGTGTTTGATCTGCGCCCGGCTGCAATCATCCGCGATCTTGATTTGCGCCATACACGTTATCTGCCGCTTGCCGCTTATGGTCATATGGGGCGTGAGGAACTGGGTGTTTCATGGGAGAAAACCGATCGTGCCGATGCGCTTAAGGCTGCCGTTTCTGCGCTGTGATATTGGTTTTGGTTTGCAATCGGAACCGCATGCAATGAATACAAATTAAAAAAGGGATGCTGCAAATTTGTAATCTGCAGCATCCCTTTTTGCAATGAAACTTATATTGTTTGCGGTTTAAAGTTTACTTTTTCAGGAACAAGTCCATCAGTTCGCAGCCGCGCGGAATAGAAAGTCCGGTGGACTTTGCGCTTTCCTCATCGAAACGCGTAATTCCGCTTTCCTTCGGTGCTTTTTTCTCAAACATCACAAAGGGAACGGCATCGCGTGCATGAGTACGGGTTACCAGCGGTGTCGGATGATCGGGCAGCACCAGTACACGATAATTTTCGTAAGAATCAAGCCCGGCAAGCAGCGGAGCAATCACACGCGAATCGATCAGCTCCAGCGAACGAACCTTATTTTCCACCTCATGGCGGTGACCGCATTCATCCGGTGCTTCCAGATGGATGTAAACAAAATCCTGACCGTTTGCAAGTTCGTCAAGTGCTGCCTGCATTTTGCCCTCAAAATTGGTATCCATGTATCCGGTTGCGCCGGGAATATTGCAAACATGCATTCCGGCACAAACGCCAATCCCTTTGATGAGATCGACAGCAGAAATTACAGAACCCTTGAGCCCGAATTTCTCGGTAAAGCCATCCAGCCGAGGACGGAAGCCCTGCCCCCAAAGCCAGATTCCGTTACCGGGGCGTTTTCCCCGGGCGATGCGTGCCTGGTTCACAGGGTGATCCTTCAGTACCATATAGGCGCGTTCCATCAATTCACACAAGGGCTGTGCAGCAGGTACCTTTGACAAGTATTCTTCAATCACTCTGCCGGGGATATCGTGCGGGGGAGTCAACTCGCCAAGATCAAGCACACCATTGCTCCAGACAAGGCAGTGGCGGTAACTTACGCCGGGGTAAAAGGTGAATTCCTCGCTGCCAAGTACCTTTTGAACCGCCTGAATCAGCTGCTTTGCCTCTTCTGTGGAAATATCATCCGCACAATAATCCACCAGTTTCTTTTGAGAAAACGGTTCATCTTCCGAAAGCGTGACAAGATTACATCGCACGGTTACGTCCGTATCATGAAGATTGATGCCCATGCTGACGGCTTCCAAAGGAGAGCGACCGGAATAATAAATTTTGGGGTCATAGCCCATCGCGGAAAGATTGGCAACATCGCTGCCGGGCGTCATGGAATCATCCACGGTTTTGACCAGCCCCACGGTGCCATTTTGTGCAAGGCGATCCATGGTTGGCTTGGAGGCTACCATCATCGGCGTTTTGCCGTTCAGCTCTTCAACGGGGTAATCTGCCATCCCGTCACAAAGCACAACTGCGTATTTCATGATCAAAATCAAACCTTTCAAAGCCCGGCAGGTTCATGACGCAGACCGGACAGCATCATTGAGAGACATATGTACGCCACACGAAGACAAAAATTTATGCTACTATTATAGACTTTTCTTTGCTCCAGTGCAAGGAATTTCGACAAAATCATGCCTTTGCCCTGCGTACAGGTGTATTTCGAATGCTTTTTTGTGATGAATGACAAAAGCGCTGCTTTTTTTGTTTTGCGGTGCCGCGATGGTTGCAAGAGGTGGGGAATTGATTTATAATAATCTTTATTAGTTTTTTGAAATCTATGGCGGTGGTGTCCTGCATCACCGTTACCTGAAAGGAAGGATCACCGGTATGGGAATGACAATGACGCAGAAAATTCTTGCCGCACATGCGGGACTCAAGGAGGTCAAGGCTGGTCAGCTGATTGAAGCGAAGCTCGATATTGTTCACGGCAATGACATTACCGCTTCCGTTGCAGTTAAGGAATTTGAAAAGGCGGGTGCAGATTCCGTTTTTGATCGCAGCCGTATCACGCTCACGATGGATCATTTTACACCGAACAAGGATATTAAAGCGGCAGAGCAGTGCCGATTGGTGCGCAATTTTGCAAACCAGTATGATATTCTGCATTATTATGACGTCGGCCGCGTTGGCATTGAGCATGCACTGCTGCCGGAGCAGGGAATCGTGGGCCCCGGAGACTGCATCATCGGTGCGGATTCCCACACCTGTACTTATGGCGCATTGGGCGCATTTTCCACCGGTGTCGGTTCCACGGATATGGCTGCGGGCATGATTTCCGGTAAGGCATGGTTCAAGGTTCCGTCTGCAATCCGTTTTGTCCTCACCGGTTCGCTGCCGGAGTTTGTCAGCGGAAAAGACGTCATCCTTCATATCATCGGATTGATCGGCGTAGACGGCGCTCTCTATCAGTCTATGGAGTTTACCGGCGATGGGGTACAAAGTCTTTCGATGGACGACCGCCTCTGCATTGCAAATATGGCAATCGAAGCGGGCGCAAAGAACGGGATTTTCCCGGTGGATGATGTAACGCGCGAATATATCAAGGGACGTTTCCAGCGCACTCCGGTGGAATATGCCGCCGATGAGGATGCCGAATATACCGCAACCTATACGATTGATCTTTCTGCGCTGCGTCCCACGGTTTCCTTCCCGCACCTGCCGTCCAACACGCGCACGATTGACGAGGTCGGTGAGGTGAAGATCGATCAGGTGGTCATTGGCTCCTGCACCAACGGGCGCATGGAGGATCTGCGCGCTGCTGCTGCGCTGCTCAAAAACCGCAAGGTGGCAAAATGGGTGCGCTGCATCGTGATTCCCGCAACGCAGCAGATTTATCTGGATGCGATGAAGGAAGGCCTGCTGCAAACGTTTATTGAGGCAGAGGCGATTGTTTCTACACCGACCTGCGGCCCGTGCCTTGGCGGACATATGGGCATTCTGGGCAAGGGGGAGCGTGCGGTTGCAACTACCAACCGAAATTTTGTCGGCCGCATGGGTCATATTGAGTCTGAGGTTTATCTGGCAAGCCCTGCCGTTGCAGCTGCCAGTGCCATCACGGGCTACATCACCGACCCGGCAAAGCTGTGATAGACCCAACGAATTATGAAAGGCGGGCATTTGAAATGATTGCACAGGGAAAAGTCCATAAATTTGGAGATAATATTGATACCGACGTGATTATTCCGGCGCGTTATCTGAATACCACTTCGCACGAGGAGCTTGCCTCCCACTGCATGGAGGACATTGACAAGGATTTTGTCAATAAGGTTCAGGCGGGCGATATTATTGTGGCGAAAAAGAATTTCGGCTGCGGTTCTTCGCGTGAGCATGCACCGATTGCGATTAAGGCAAGCGGCGTTTCGTGCGTAATTGCATCCACATTTGCACGCATTTTTTACCGCAACGCCATCAATATCGGCCTTGCGATTCTGGAATGTGATGAGGCAGCAAACGAGATTAGCGAAGGCGACGAGGTGCATGTTGATTTTGACACGGGCGTGATCACCGACAACACCACCGGCAAAACCTATCAGGCAGAGCCGTTCCCGCCGTTTATTCAGAATATCATCCAAAAGGGCGGTTTGCTCAATTCCATCCGCGGGAACTGAATGACTACCAATAAGGAGAGTCCGTAGGACGTGAATATTTTATTTGTGTGTACAGGGAACACCTGCCGCAGTCCGATGGCGGCAGGAATGTTTGCCCAGCTTGCCGCCAGAGAGCGGCTTTTTTCCCTGCGCATCTCCAGCGCAGGAATCAGTGCGATTGAGGGACAGCCTGCTTCCGTCCATGCGGTTCAGGCTTGCCGCGAAATCGGCGTTGATCTTGAGCAACACCTTTCTCATCGGCTGACAGGGAACGACCTTGCGGCGGCCGATTTGATTGCAACGGTCAGCTCCACGCATGCCTATATTTTGGGACAGGCCGGTGCGCCGCAAGAAAAAATTTATATTCTGGGCGATATCCGCGACCCGTTCGGCGAGGATTTGCCGGCTTACCGCGCCTGCCGCGAGGAATTGGCTGCGGCACTCGGGATTTTGATGCAGCGGGTGAAAAGCTATGTGTGAATTACGTATGGTTCCGTTTGCGCGGGAGCATCTGGATGCGGTGGAGCAGTTGGAGCGGGAATGTTTTTCTGAGCCATGGTCGCGTTCGCTTTTGGAAGAGGCTCTTGCCAGTGAAAACACAGAGCTGTTTGTTGCACTGTGCGGCGGAGCAGTTGCGGGCTATGCAGGTATGAGCTTTGTGTTGGACGAGGGCGCCGTGACCGATGTTGCAGTTTTTTCTCAGTTCCGCGGGCAAGGCATTGGACGCGCGCTCGTGCAGATGCTGAAAAACCGCTGCCGGGAGCGCAGCCTTTCATTTTTGACGCTCGAGGTCCGCGCTTCCAACCAGGCGGCCATTGCGCTCTACCAAAGCGAAGACTTTGTTCCGGTTGGCAATCGGCGCGATTTTTACCGCAAACCAACCGAGGATGCGGTTTTGATGACATGGACAAATGGATAACCTGCAGTGAAGAAATAAAAAAGGACGGTCATTTCATGCGAATTCTGGCAATCGAATCCTCCTGCGACGATACCGGAGCAGCCGTGGTGGAGGATGGACGAAAAATCCTCTCCAATGTGTTGGCGTCACAAGTGGAGGAACATAAAAAATACGGCGGTGTCGTGCCGGAGATCGCATCCCGCCGCCACACCGAAAACATCTGCGCGGTGGTGCAGGGTGCGCTCGACCAGGCACAGCTAACCCCGGATCAGCTGGATGCGGTTGCTGTCACCTTTGCCCCCGGGTTGATTGGCTCGCTGTTGGTGGGTGTTAATTTTGCCAAGGGATTTGCGGCGGCAAACGGACTTCCGCTCGTGGGTGTGCATCACCTCCGATCACACATTGCAGCCAATTACCTTGCACATGAGGAGCTGAAGCCGCCGTTTCTCTGCTTGGTGGTATCCGGCGGGCACAGCCACATTGTGGAGGTGCAGGATTACACCACGATGCGCGTTGTGGGACGGACACGCGACGACGCAGCCGGGGAAGCGTTCGACAAAGCCGCGCGCGCAATGGGAATGCCATATCCCGGCGGCGTGCATCTGGATAAGGTGGCGCAGGGAGGAAATCCGAATGCATTTGTGCTGCCCCGCCCGCATGTGACAGGAAGCCCCTATGATTTCAGCTTTTCTGGACTGAAAACCGCCGTGATTAATCTGATTCACAATGCACAGCAAAAGGGAGAAACCTTGCCGGTTGCCGATCTTTCGGCATCCTTTCGCCGTGCGGTGGTGAATATGCTTGCGGAAAATTTCCTGCTCGCGGCCAACGATCTGGGCTATCAAACCCTGGTGACAGCGGGAGGCGTTTCGGCAAATTCGGAGCTGCGTTCCCGGTTGGAAACGGAATGCAAAAAAAGCGGAAGACGCTTGTTCATGCCGCCGCTTTCGCTCTGCGGTGATAACGGCGCAATGGTGGGAGCACAGGGATTTTATGAATTTCAGGCGGGCAATCTGGCGGATGCAAAGCTCAATGCAGTGGCATCTCTGCCGATTGATTTGAGAAAATGAAAAGCAGGAGCGGATATCATGCAATCTGATTTTTGGTCTATTGCGGTTTCCTCTGGTTTTTACGGCAGATTTGATGAGCAATTTTTGGCAGAATGCGAGGAAAACGGAATTGGTGCGGTGGAACTTTCCCTTGCACTGCATAAGCTTAACGGGGAGTTGGATTTTGAAAAGAATCCGCAAAAAGCAGCACAGATGGCGCAAAAATACGGAGTAAAAATAACATCGCTTCACCTGCCGTTCTGGGGAAAAGGCGTGGAAATTGATCTTGCCTCTCCCGATGAATTGCTGCGAACAGAAAGCGTGCAGCTGCAAACTGCGTTGATTCGGGCTGCCGGTCAGATCTCCATTCCTATCGTTGTGGTTCACCCGTGTTTGGAGCCGGTGCCACAGGAGCAACGCGATTTGAGAATGGAGCAGGCGATCAAGAGTTTTCGCGATCTTGTACAGGTTGCCGAGCCGCTTGGAATCCGGATTGCAGCGGAAAATCTGCCGCGCAGCTGTCTTTGCCGCACACCTCAGGAAATGAACCGGCTTTTAGACGCAGTTCCCGGATTGTATGTCTGTTTTGACACGAATCACAGCCTTTTGCAGACCAATGCCGAGTATATTCATGCAGTGGCGGATAAAATTATCACGCTGCATGTTTCCGATTATGATTTTATTGACGAGCGCCATCTGCTTCCGTTTGAGGGGAAAATAGATTGGCCGGCTCTGCTTGGCAACCTTCGAGAGAGTGATTACCGGGGATTGTTTACGTTTGAATCCGGTTGGCATGAGACACATACGCTGGAGGACCTTTGCGCCTGCTATGACCGGTTGGCGAATCTGTGACATCGTTTTCTGCAATCATCGATTATACGGTTTTGCGGCAAAAAAACAAAAAATAAATTCGGATTCAAGCCAAAATTCATAATTTTTTAATTGATAAATTAACTACAATCAAGTATAATAAAACCAAGTAGTATCCTTTTATCAGCAAGGCGGAATGCCTGAAGAATATAAAATTTCGGCGTTGAAGTTCTGCTGGAAAAGAATCGTAAATACCGAAAGGAGCAAAATCACAATGACAAACAATCAGTCTCTCCTCAACTGGCTTGAGGAAATGAAAAAGCTTGTCAACCCGGATCAGGTTGTCTGGATTGACGGCTCTGAAGAACAACTCGAAGAACTGCGCAAAGAGTCTGTTCAGACAGGTGAATTGATAAAGCTGAACGAGGAAAAGCTGCCGGGGTGCTATCTGCACAGAACACGCCAGAACGACGTGGCTCGCGTGGAGGATCGTACCTTTATTTGCTCAAGAAAAGAAGAAGATGCCGGCCCGACCAACCATTGGTGTGATCCGCAGGAAATGTACAACAAATTGTATGACATTGCCCGTGGTTCTTATCATGGCCGTACCATGTATATTATTCCGTTCTCTATGGGTCCGATCGGTTCCCCGATTGCAAAAATCGGTATCGAAGTGACCGACTCCATCTATGTTGTTCTGAACATGGCAATCATGACCCGCATTGGTCAGAAGGTGCTCGATACGCTGGGCGACAGCAACGACTGGGTTCGTGCGCTGCACTGCAAGTGTGATATCGATCCGGAAAAGCGCTATATCTGCCATTTCCCGGAGGACAACACCATTATTTCTGTCAATTCCGGTTACGGCGGAAACGTTCTGCTCGGCAAAAAATGCTTTGCACTGCGTATCGCTTCCTACCAGGGCTGGAAAGAGGGCTGGATGGCAGAGCATATGCTCATCCTCGGTCTGCAGAATCCCAAGGGCGAAGTCAAGTACGTTGCTGCAGCTTTCCCGTCTGCTTGCGGCAAAACCAACCTCGCTATGCTCATCCCGCCGCAGTATCTGCGTGACAAGGGCTATAAGATCTGGACGGTCGGCGATGATATTTCCTGGATGAAGATCGGCAAGGATGGCCGTCTGTATGCCATCAATCCGGAAAACGGCTTTTTCGGCGTTGCACCGGGTACCAATGATCATTCCAACTTCAATGCGTTGGAAAGCACCAAGAAAAACACCATTTTCACCAACGTTGCACTGAATCTGGACGATAACACTGTGTGGTGGGAGGGTCTGAACAAGAACCTGCCGCAGAACGCGATCGACTGGAAGGGCAACAAGTGGGATGCTTCCAAATTTAATAAAGCTGATAAATCCACCTATGCCGCTCATCCGAACTCCCGCTTTACTGCACCGGCAAAGAACTGCCCCTGCATCTCCGATGAGTTTGATAAGGGTGAAGGCGTGCCGATTTCTGCCATCATCTTTGGCGGCCGTCGTGCAAAGTGCGCTCCGCTGGTTTACCAGTCCACCGATTGGGTTAACGGCGTATTCATCGGTTCCACCATGGCCTCTGAAACCACTGCAGCTGCTGCAGGTGCAGTCGGTGTGGTTCGCCGTGATCCGATGGCTATGCTGCCGTTCTGCGGATATCACATGGGCGACTACTTCCGCCATTGGCTCGAGATGGGCGAGAAGCTGGGCGATAAGGCTCCGAAGATTTTCAACGTCAACTGGTTCCGTACCGATGACGAGGGCAACTTTGTGTGGCCGGGCTTTGGCGACAATGCGCGCGTCCTGAACTGGATCATTGACCGCTGCGAAGGAAAAGCTGACGCAACTGAAACTGCAATCGGCTATATTCCGAAGCCGGAAGACATTGATCTGACCGACCTTGACATGGATATGGATACCCTCAAGAGCATCCTGAAGGTTGACAAAGACGTTTGGGACAAGGAAGCTGCCGAGATCGAAGAGCATTACAAGAAGTTCGGTGATAAGCTCCCGGAAGAGCTTTCCAAAGAACTGGAAGAGCTCAAGGCTCGTCTGGCAAAGATGTAATTTCTCTGATTGATATTTTTGGGCGGCGTCGCGTTTGCGGCGCCGCTTTTTGTTGTGTTTGGGAGAAAGTTGTGATACAATTAACTTCAAATCCAAACGTATTCAAGCACAGTTTGGATTCTGTTGTTTTTATTTTAGGAAACATAAAAACGCTCTGCATGGACAGAGAATTTCACAACCAGAATAAGGATGGATGCTGCCGGAAGAAGCTTATACTAATTCCGCATTAGAAATGGTATAAAAATCAAGAAAAAGCTTGAATATATGCGGTTTTTCGAAGATTTTTATTTACCCTTTCAAGAGGAATTAATATTATACCGGCGGCAGCATCGTTTCGCAGAGACAAAGGAGCTGACTGCCGATGGAAATTCCACGCGAGGAACAGGAATATCTTGCACAAACGCTGACACTGGTGCGCCAGGAGCTGAACCGCCGCACAAAGGGTCATGAGGAGCTGGAGCAGGATCTGTATGAAAAACGCCGCTATCTGTGGCAGGAGCTGGTCGGAAATGACCGTGCGGTGCAGGATAATTATGAGAAAACCTCTCAGATGTCCGACATTAAAGAGAGCGAGAAGGCCGAAAACAGCTCTAAAAAGCAAATTGCCAAGCTGCGCAGAATGCTGCAGGTGCCTTATTTTGCACGGATTGACTTTCGCGAAGATGGCGAAAAAACACCCGATGTGGTTTATATCGGTAAATTTGGTTACACTGATCTGGAAACATTTACGCCGGTGGTGTGCGACTGGCGCAGTGAAATCGCTTCAATATATTACAATTTTGCGCCCGGTGCGGCAGAATACGAATGTCCCGATGGCAGAATTTGCGGCGAATTGACCCGCAAACGCCAATTTCAGATTGAGCGCGGAGCACTGCTCGGTTGCTTTGATACGGAGATTTCGATTGAGGATCAGTTTTTGCAGCGGATTCTCGGTGCAAAAGCCGGCGAATCCATGAAAACCATTGTGGAATCGATTCAGAAAGGGCAGGACGAAGTTATCCGGGACACCGAAAGCGCCATCGTGCTGCTGCTCGGCTGCGCAGGAAGCGGAAAAACCTCCATCGCGCTGCATCGGCTGGCATATCTGCTTTATCGCTCCAGAAATACGATTTCTGCCTCCGACTGCATGATTTTTTCTCCCAACAATCTGTTTTCCGAATATATCGACTCAGTGCTGCCGGATCTTGGCGAGGAAAGCGTTTGGCAGACCACTTTTGCTGATTTCGCCTCCTCAATTTTCGGTAAGGATTATGATGTTCATTCATACCTGCAGAGCATTGCGGGTGGTGTTTCTCCGCTGCAGGAGAAAAAGGGCAGCACGGAGTTCGCCGCCGCCGTGCGCAAAGCATGCGAATCGTTTGAAAATAATGTGCGCTTCTCCAAGCTGGACTTTGCGCATCAAACTATTTTCACTGCGGAGGAGCTTGCCGAGCATTTTCTGCACAACCGCCGTTCACTGGGCTACACCCAGAGCATGAGCCGCCTGCGCAATGAGGTAATGCACCGCCTGGAGGTGGACAAGGAGAATGTTCGTCAGCGTGTTGCGGAGGAGCTGACCGAGCAGTATGGCATCGGAAGCTTCCTTTCCGAAAAGGATCTCGCGGTTTCGGCGCGCGCGGAAACCATTCGCCGGACACAGGCACTGGAGCAGGAGTTTGACGAAAAATATCGTCCGGACTGCTTTGTGATTTATGGGGCGCTGTTGGAGCAGGAGTTTGGAACGAAGGAGCGTTTGGCGTTTGAAGCTCGACTTGCCGAAAAAGTAATCTGGTTTGAAGATGCGGCACCGCTGCTTTATTTAATGGAACGATTTGGCATGCATGCGCAGCAGAAGCGCATGCGGCATATTATCATTGACGAGGCGCAGGACTATTCTGAGCTGCAGTTTGCACTGTTGCTGGAACTGTATCCGCATGCATATTTTACAATTTTCGGCGACCCGAAACAGGCGCTTTCCGGAAATGGAGAATTTTGGAAAACAGCGGCGCAATGGAGTAACCGAACTTTCCGCCGCTACGAACTGGATATCAACTACCGCAGCAGCAAGGAAATTGTGGAGTTTACCAATGCGCTTGCCGGGGAAGAACTTTGTCATGCCATTGATCGCAGCGGCGGACCCGTGATTCGCAAGACCGTCAGCAAAGAGCAGCTTGGTAATGAAGTTACTTCTTTTTTGAATGAAGGAGAAGCAGACGAACTCAGAGCGGTTATCTGTGCGGATGAAGAAGAGTGCAACCAGATTTTCAATGAACTTAACCGCAAGGACTGCTGTTTGCTGACACATGAATTTTCTGCAAGAAACAAACCAATTTGCGTTTTGCCGGTGTATCTGGCAAAGGGGTTGGAATTTGACCGTGTTGCAGTAATCGGCGGCGAAAAAATGACCGGAAACCGGCTTTATGTTGCCTGCACACGTGCTTTGCACAAACTGGCGCTATTCGAAACAGAGTAATCCCAATCACGAGGAAAACAGAAAATTGCGTTAAAACTGCAGCGATCAGTTTTTTTACTGGATGCTTATCCTGTTTTTCAATAGCTTTCTATCATTTGAATCCGGTGTATGTTCCGTCAGCGGATATATATGCCGGATTTTTTACTGCTTTTTCTTGCTTTTACCTTTTTTCTAATTTAGAATCAGGATAAAAAAACAAAATTGCACCCAATCCTCTCAGATTGCATATTGTGGAACGTACTGCAAAGGAGGTGTTCCCATGCTGGAATGGCTCGGTAACATTATCGTTGTCCTATTAGGGCTGATTGGCGTCACCGAGGTGGTGCGGCTAATCGTTTTCTGGATGCTTTCACCAGGGAGGGGAGAAAAAATGCTGATTGTTGTTCCGGTCACCGGTCATGACGAGGAAGCTGAGTTTGTGCTGCGGAGCGCGGCGCAACGGGCAAAATGGATGGGCGGCAAGGATGAAAAGCGCGTGCTTTGCGTTGACTGCGGCATGGATGAAGAAACACGCCATATCTGCGAAACGATTTGCAGGGAATATCGGTTTATGGAGATTGTCACACCGGAAGAGCTGGGAAACAGTTTTCGGCTGCAAGAACAATAATTTGGTTTTAAGAAATGAGTTTGAGCTTCTTTTGGTCTGTTACCGTTGAGATTGACGGCAAAATGTATTATACTAAAGATATCTGTCCGGGATATAGCAATGACATCCGGACCAAAACAACCGTGCCAGATGTGCAGCGGTGCTTATGGGAATGAATTTGTAATGCAGGAAGAAAAAGAACTGTTGGAGATTTCCGGAACAGCGGAATCAATTACGTTTCGTAATGAAGAATCCGGATTTACGGTTTTTGAACTGAATATTGGACGCGAACTGGTTACAGTCGTCGGAGTGTTGGCCGCAGTGATGCCGGGAGAACAACTTCGTGTCAGTGGAAGCTGGACGGTGCATGCAACGTTTGGGCAGCAGTTTCGCGCGGAAATGGTGGAACATATTCGTCCCAAGTCCTCTTCGGCTATTTTTCGTTTTCTGGCATCCGGTGCAATTAAGGGTGTCGGCGCGGTTACCGCCAAAAATTTAGTCGATGCCTTCGGGGATCAGACGCTGAAGATTATAGAAAACGAGCCGGAACGTATGTGTGAGCTGCGCGGCATCACTCCCATGCGCGCGCAGCGCATTTGTGCCGAATTCAAAAAGATGTTCGGCGTGCGGGAGGTTATGCTCTTTCTTGGAGAATATGGAATTACACCGGCAGAAGCAATGCGCGTCTGGAAGGTTTGGGGTGTCAACACGGTAGAGCGTGTGAAATCAAATCCGTATTTGCTTTGCACAGAAGGATTGCGGATTGGGTTTGAGCGTGCAGATGCTATTGCACAGGCGATGGGCTTTTCTGCTGATGATCACATGCGTGTGCGCGCAGGAACGGTTCATGTGCTCCGGCACAATTGTGCAGTGGGTCACACTTGCCTCCCGCGCGATCAGCTTGCAAAAACGGCTGCTGCAATGCTGAATGTGCCGGAAGAGCAGGTAGAAGCCGGGCTAACGGAAATGGTACAGGATTCCACGTTGGAGCAGGAGCTTTTGCAGCGTGCAGCGGGAGAACGTCCGTTTATCTTTACACCGTCGCTCCATCGTGCAGAGCTTTATGCGGCAGGACGGCTCAAAATGATGCTGGCGTTCCCACCTCAGCGGTTTTATGATGTGGAAGAGGATATAGCCCGCATAGAGGAGCAATTGGGCATTCAGTATGAAACGCGCCAAAGAGAAGCAATTACGAAAGCGCTTTCCCAGGGAATTTTGATTTTGACCGGCGGACCGGGTACCGGAAAAACAACAACGCTTAATGCTATGATCCAAATCCTGAAAAATCGGGGGCAGAGGGTATTTCTTGCCGCGCCCACCGGACGAGCTGCCAAACGCATGAGTGAATTGACCGGGCAGGAGGCAAAAACAATTCACCGTCTGCTGGAGGTCGGTTGGGATCAGGAGGATCATCCCGTGTTTGGTAGGAATGAAAAAAATCTGCTCGAATGCGATGCGCTGATTGTGGACGAGCTTTCCATGGTCGATTCCGCGCTGTTTTCCAGTCTGCTTTGTGCAATGCCGCTGGGGTGCAGACTGGTGCTCGTGGGTGACAGCGACCAGTTGCCGTCGGTTGGCCCGGGAGATGTACTGCATGAGCTGATTTCTTCAGGTGTTCTGCCGGTGGTGCAGCTGCAGGAGGTATTTCGCCAGTCGCTGCAAAGCCTGATTATTGCAAATGCGCACCGGATTGTTCGCGGGGAAATGCCGAATTTGCGCGATCGTAAAAGTGACTTTTTCTTTTTGCCGAACGCTAACCGCGAAAGTATTCAGCGCACCATTGTGGAACTTTGCACCGAGCGGCTGCCGCGCAGGTATGGTTATTCCGCTTTTGGCGAGATTCAGGTCCTTTGCCCCGGACGTAAGGGAGATTTGGGTGTCTCCGAGATGAATCTGCAGCTGCAGCAGGCAGTTAATCCGCCGGCAAAGAACAAGCATGAGGTTACGCTGCACTCCATGCTCTTCCGAGAAGGGGATAAGGTGATGCAGATAAAAAATGATTATGATATCGCATGGACAAAGTCGGATGGTACTTCGGGTTCCGGAGTATTTAACGGCGACGTGGGAATTTTGGAGTCGATTGACCGTGCAACACAATCCATGATTATCCGGTTTGAAGACCGAGAGACCGTCTATTCGTTTGATTTGGCAGAGAATCTGGATCTTGCATATGCCGCAACGGTGCATAAAAGTCAGGGAAATGAGTTTGAGGCAGTTGTAATGCCGATGTATCCCGGTCCGCCGCAGCTTTATTACAGGAATTTGCTGTATACAGCAGTCACGCGGGCAAAATCGCTGCTGATTCTTGTGGGAAGGTCTGATGTTGTGGCACAGATGGTAGAAAACAATCGTCGTACTAAGAGATATTCCGGGTTGAGTGAATTTTTGAGCCGCGAAGAGTGAACGCTATCTGATGAGGGCTGGAGGGAAAAAACGTGTATCTTTGGCTGTCTCGGTTGCTGAATTTGATTTTTCCACCGCGATGTCCCTTCTGCCGCGATGTGATTGCGGAAACGCAGATACTTTGTACCGGATGCGCAAAAAAGTTTTTACCGCATGAGCAGATTTTTAGATTACGGGGCGAGACTCCATTTGCAGATATTGTGTGTATTTCACTTTTTCCGTACCGCGCTGAGGTGCGTGATGCAATTCTGGCATTTAAATTTCAAGGATTTCGCAGTGCTGCGCATGGCTTTGGAATGCTGATGGCAAATGCCGTGCAGATCAACGGTGACGGAGAAACCGTCGTTACATTTGTGCCGATGGATCGTTCCAGACAGCAGGAACGCGGATATAATCAGGCACAGCTGCTTGCACGGGAAGTTGCAGCGCAGCTTGTGCTTCCCTGTCAGGGCTTGCTGCGCAAAACGCGTGCCACTGCGCAGCAGCATACCTTGTCACGCGAGGAACGCAAAAAGAATGCGCGGGATGCATTTGCCGCAGAGAAAAACACACACGGCAAACACGTTATTTTATGCGACGACATTATTACAACGGGGGAAACACTGCGTGAATGCGTACGGGTATTGATCAAAGAAGGAGCAAAATCCGTCGTTTGTGTTACAATTGCGCATGCAGGGAGTTGAAATCAGCATAAAAATCGATTACAATATAATATCAGATGGTTTAATTTGGTTTGCAAAGATAAAACTTGCAAAACACAAATATTTATAGAAAATAACGGATGATAGATGATACTGAAATGAAAGCAAGGAGTTGTGAACATGCCGGGTGCAGATATGGGGATTGACCTGGGAACGTCCAATACATTAATTTATCTTTCTGGCAAGGGGCTGGTGCTGAACGAACCGTCTGTGGTTGCAGTAAACCGTGAGGAAGAACGCGTTGTCGCAATGGGGACAGAGGCACAGAAGATGATTGGACGCACGTCAGACCGTGTGGAGGTCATTTGTCCTTTGAGCGGCGGTGTGATTTCGGATTATGATTACACCGAGCAAATGGTGATGGCGTATATAAAAAAAGTGTCCAATAATGCGGTGTTTAATCCGCGTATTGTGCTGTGCGCGCCAGGAGAAATTACAGAGATTGAGCGTCGTGCGTTGCTGGATGCTGCACATGCGGCAGGAGCGAGAAAAATCTGCCTGCTGGAGGAGCCCATTGCCGCTGCAATTGGTGCGGGACTGGATATTGCAGGGCCGCACGGTTGTGCGGTGGTGGATATTGGCGGAGGCACAACCGATATGGCAGTCATGACGCTGGGCGGAACCGCCGTTGCGCGTTCGATTAAGACAGCAGGCAAGGCGTTTGACGAGGAAATTATTCGCTATGTGCGCCATAAATATAATATTATCATCGGTTCGCGAATGGCAGAGCAGGCAAAATTAAAAATTGGGTGTGTTATTTTGCCGGAGGAGGAACAAAAGTTTCGCGTCAAGGGACGTGATGCGCTTGCAGGTTTGCCTCGTGGCGTGGACTTCACTTCGACGGATATGATGGAGGCGTTGCTGCCTGCAGCGATGACGATTGTAAAAAATATTCAGCGATTGCTGGAGGATACGCCGCCGGAACTGATCGGAGATTTGTACGAGGATGGCATTGTACTGACCGGAGGCGGCGCATTGATTGAGGGACTGGATCGCCTGGTTTCCGAGCAGACAAATTTGCGGGTGAGGGTTGCCGAAGATCCACTTACCTGTGTGGCGCGTGGAGCAGGCAAGGCTTTGTATTATCTTGATCACTTGCGTGAGCCGCTTTCACGCTCGTTGAATCCGCTTACCGAAGAGGAATAATCATAACAAAAAAGTGCCGATGCCGCAACAAAAAGCGGCATAGGCCCCGTCTTTTTCGTTTTCGTTAATGTATGGCGGGGATTGCATGCGGATAAAGGCGGTATGTAATTCCTTCTTCCGAGACCATCGAGATCATGACTTCCGGCAGCAGCTGACGAACCAGTGTAACAAAACTGCGGGGACCATCTGCCGGCATGCCTGTAAATAATACGGCATGGGAACAACTGTTAATATATTGCACAGCGGTTACCACAGGATTCTCATCAAAAATAACATGCATTTCAGCATTAAATTCACGGGAAAGCCGATAAACATCTTCAACAAACTGAGATTTAATTTCGTCGCTTTGCTCAACAGGCTGAACTGCAAGAATTTGCAGCTGAGCACCATAGCTTTGGGCAGTACGAGCGGCTTCGTGCAGGATTCGTGCCCCGTGAGAAGGATTGCGAATACACACAATGACCGTTTGGAGTTCCGAGCAATTCATGGGTGAAAACCTCCCTTTCAGAAACTCGGCGCTGGTGGGTGATACAGTGACAAAACCGATCGTTAGCCCCTGCATCTCTTATCTTGCAAGAATATTATATCGCATGCTATTCATAAATACCACAACAAACCGTTTCAAAATCATTAATTTTTTGTGAAGTGCAACATTCGACAATCAACAGTGCAAAAAAAGCGGAACGTCCGATATTTCGGAAGCTCCGCTGTGTTTTTTTGCCCCTGAACGAAAGGAATGTTATTCCTCTTCCGAGGGCAGTTTACTTTCCTGTCCGATTGCGGCAAGTGGCTCAATTGCCTGACCATTCTTGTGAATTTCCAAATGCAGATGAGATTCTTCTGCGGTTTCGCTGGGAACATCTGCAACAATGCCGATTGTTTGACCGGCACGGACGCTTTCTCCAACCTTAACGGAAGGATTACTTCCCAGGCCACAGTACCACACCTCAAGATCGTCATACGTTGCAATGACCACATAGCCAAGCATATCGTCCGAAAAGATCTTTGTCACAGAGCCGTTGCCAATCGACATCACACTGCTGCCCTTGTTTGCGGCAAGGTCAACACCACGATGTGCGCGCCAATCACCAAAGGTGAGGGAGTAAAGCGAGTCGCCAAACGGTTTTGTCACCTTGCCCGGTACCGGCATGATATAGCTGGTGTTTTTAGGTGCGGAGGAAGTGACAGGAGCTTTGCTTTCGGCGGGAGAAGATGAAGCTGTCACAGGGTTATTGACGGGGACCTTGCTTTCCGTCTCTGCAGAGGTAGGCTTTTTGGAAGAAGCCGAAGAGGACGGGGTGACAGGAACACCGCTGACGGGATTATCAACCGCGTTGGTATCCGGTTTGCTGGAACCAACGGTCAGCTGTGAAGAGCCGGAAGTGGTTGCCGAAGAGGTGTCCGGCAAATCAGTCAGGCTGTGAATACTGTCAAATGTCATCCATGCGGCGGTTCCGATTGCAATCAGGCACGCTGCCATTGCAATATAAAATCCTTTTCCCTGAAGAGGGCGTTTTTCTTTTGTGCGTTGGTATTTCGGATTGTTCATTGTCTGCTGCACCTCCGCCCTTAATATGCCCCCATTTTCAGGCGAATATGCCGCAGCAATTTAATTTTTATGAAAGAAATGTGGAAAAAAGAATCAGAACCGTTTTATTTTGCCCGCTTTTTTGAAAAACATCAATAACAATTTTTATAAACCGACAGGCACGAGGTTCGCAATATAGGTTATTCTTCAAACAATAAATAATACAACCTCATAACGAATAAGACAAAACCGGTGCAAAGCCGTGATTTGTCTTAAAATGCAGAAAAAACGTCGGACTAGCGGCAGTCCGACGTTTTTTCTAAGCTTGAGGGGTTATATTGAGGAGGGGTTATCGTACCAGACCGGTGCGGTTCCGATCTCTTTGGTACGCCTTTATTATAGCCCGCGGGGTGAAAAAATATGTAACGGTGCTGTAAACAAATTTTAAACTTCACCGAAACAATGTGTGAATGAATCAATCGTACCGTAATACTAATTTGTTTTGAACCGGTAAATAAAAATGTTAGGAAAAACGCACACATCAAAGCTTTTCCTCGATTTTTATACCACTTATATTCCCAAATTAGCATAAAGGCAAAAATCAGTCCGCTGTGCAGACGAAGCTCAGCCAGCCGCCGTTTTCCTTGCGGCTTTGCACCTGCAGTCCGTTGGCGGCAAAGGCGCTCAGAACGTCTTGTTCCCGCGTATCAATAATACCGGAGGTCACAAAAACCGCTCCGGGCTTCATATAGCTTTTCACCTGCGGGCAGAACATAATAATCACATCGGCAACGATATTGGCAGCTACCACGTCAAACTGACCATGCACCTGATCGGTAAGATTGCCTTCCAGAATGGTGTAGCGCGGCGGAGTAAACCCGTTGAGCTCGCCATTTTCCAATGCTGTTTTTACTGCAAGAGGATCAATATCTACACCAACAGTGTGTTTAGCACCCAAAAGCAGAGACGCAATGGAAAGAATGCCGCTTCCGCAGCCAAGGTCGAGCAACTCTGTTTCCGGCGTGATTACGTTTTCCAGTGTTTCCAAACAAAGACGAGTGGTGGCATGGCCGCCGGTGCCGAATGCCATGCCTGGGTCAATTTTAAGCACCGTGCGGTTTTCCGGATTATCATAGTGTTCCCATGTAGGGCAAATTGCAAGTTTCTTTCCGGTTTCCAACGGCTTAAAGTATTGCTTCCATTCGTTTGCCCAGTCTTCCTCGCTGATGGGAGAGCGGGAAATTTCTGCATCGATTCCAACCGCACGGCAGCGTTCCTGTAAAAAGACAAGCGCTTCTGCAGGCGCAGCCTCCGGGCTGATGTAAACATGAACAATGCCGCAAGTGCGGTCTTTTTTCAGCAAATCCTCGTCAATCAGGTCAATGTGTGCAATCTCCATTGCTTCCTGCTCCAGATTGGAGTAATCTTCAATGTAAATGCCATAGGGAACGACCATTTGTGCAATGGCTTCGGTTTCCTCCAGATTTTTGGTCGGAACCTTAACGGTTATTTCAGTCCATTCCATGTTCAGGATTCCTTTCTTCCTCGAATATAATAACCCAGCATACAGCCTAACAGCAGGCAAATGATCATGCCACCGATATATGCAACGTGAATGACCCATCCCGAAAGATCCGGTCCGCTCTGATTTGCCCCCGTATCAGAGGAAAGCTGGGTTTCAATTTCGGAGGAGAGAGCCGAATCAGTGGATACAGCAGATTCTGAAGATTCGGTTGAGGCGTCTCCGGAAACCGCAAAAGAGGAGTCCATTGCGGATTCCTCATCGTTTGACGGTGCATTGGATGAGGATGCCGCTGCAGAGGACCCAACGGAAGAAGCGCCTTGCGATGCACTGCCGGCTGCTTTCCGCGTTACGGTAATATTGTATTGTTTCGTTGCTCCGCTTGGTGCAGTAACCTTTACAACGATATAGTTTGTTCCGACTTTGAGATTTGTATTCCCGCTGATGCTTACCTTTGCGCCGCTGTCTGCCGCTTTGGCATTCACCGTAAGAGAGGTGACGGAATTTGCAACCGCTGCACTGTATTCTTTAACAGAGGCGGAAAAAGCGCGGTTCAGTTCTGCTCCGGCCAACGAAAGAGACGCAAGGTTTGCATTGGTAGAAACGGCAGGCTTGCTGCTTGCAACGGTAGGCTTACTGCTTGTGGGCGTAGTTGCAGCCTTCACGGTTACGGTGGCGGAACGGGTAGAAAGAGTAAAAACATTTCCATCAAAGTCAGATGCAGACGCATGGGTCACAGATATTTTTCCGGTGGTTCCGTTGCTTAGACCGGATTTGACCTTGAGTGTAATAGTGCCCATTGTTTTAGATTTCACACCGGTTCCTTCTTCATGTAAAAACGTGAATTGAACGGATGTGCCACTCACAGATTTCTTGCATTCAGAGGATGCGGAGGAAGAAACCAAAGAAAATACAGATGATGGAAAAGAAACCGTAATGTCTGAGCCAGGGGCATTGACAGTACTAGTAAAACCAACTGTAACGGTGATAGTAGAACCAGGTGCAGGAGTAGAGGAACTTACGGAAAGAGTGGCAGAACCGCCTCCAGCTGCGACTGCTTTTTGGGGAAGTATAAGAATAGAAAATATCATAACGAGGAGTAAAGAAGCAAACCAATAGCGGTGTCTACTTTTTTTCATTTGTATGACCCTGCCTTTCCCGAACCATATATTTCAAGTAAGTTTTGATTTGATAAAAACAGTTTAAAGTTCAAAATTTTCAACGTATGTTTTTGATATTTTATTGCACTATTTGCCGGATATTGAGCAGACACTGATTCATAATGACCAGATCTCCGATATCGACCAAGGTATCCGTAGAATTGCCATTGACCTTTTTCGATAAATTTGCAGATTCAAAATATGCGCCATTAAGTGTACGTAATTTTAGAACATATTGATTTACTAAGACTAAATCCCCGATGTCAATGTTTCCATTGCCGTTGACATCGCCGTAAATCACAACGGTTAGTGTGTCCAGCACGGTGCCGACCGAGTTGATGAGCTGCACCTTCATTCCCGTTCCAAAATTGCCGGAAGCAGCATTGCCGGAGGAATTGAGAACGCGGAGCGTGCATCCGCTGCTTTCTAATAACGACTGCACCGCTGTGACAGGGGTGTTTTGCGCTATGCCGGAAAGGAAATTGCTTGTCCGGTCAATTTTTGCGCCGGAACCGGGCTTAGCGGTGATCTTGGCATTGGTAATTACTGAGTCGGAGCTGGTTGAACCGCTCGAAGTGGAAGACGAATCGGAGGAAGTGCCGGAATCCGGAATGGCTTTCTGCGTACCAACCACAACATAGCACCCACGCAGTGCAAGGGTTGAAATGCTTTTGGAAGCGGGGCTGTCTGACGAAAGATTAAGCCGGTTATTTTCGCAGAACAGAAACTGCAGTTTTTGCAGTGTTTGCAAGGGGATCAGGCTGTCCACCTCATTGTCAGTCAAATGCAGTACACGCAGCGAGCTCATCGAGGCAAGCGAAGTGACCGACGAAATCTGATTGGTGGAAAGATCGAGCGTATTCAAGGATGTCAACCCCGAAAGCGGGGAAACATCGCGCACGGCATTATTGCGAAGGGAAAGCTGTTTTAAATTGATTGCGGCTTCCAAACCCGTCAAATCTGAAATTTTCTTTCCGGAAAGATCAAGTACGGTAAGCGTTTTCATATTATCAGTTGTCAGAGTGCTTGTACCGAGAGCAGAAACAAGTGCAGCCTTCAAATTGGCATCGTTAACGGTCACTGTGCCGGCGGCAGCAGACGGCAGCAGCAGACTGCCGGTAAACAGCAGCATGGCGAGTACCACGCCGAGCAAGCGATGAGTTGATTTCTGTTTCATTCCGGCGCCTCCTTCGGGTAAAACTGCGGAACTCATGAAGTTTCATGTAGAAAACTGGTGCAAAACAAAAGATAAAATCAGTATAGCATAAAATTGAGCTTTTTTCAACGAAACAAGAAAAAGGAATTTTTTTGCAATGCGGAATTAGAGAATATAAAAAATGAAAAAACCGAATATATGCAGTTTTTGGAAAAACTTATCTGGTGACATAAGAAATGAGCATTATTTCGGAGTGGTGCTCATTAGGATAAAAACAGAAGCGGCGTCCTTGCTTTCAAACAAGGATCCGCTTCTGCGCATAGGGATTGAATTTTTGCTGTGAATTCATTTCGAATTTCTGAACGAATCAGATTTCGAGTGTATACAGGCGACGCTTATTGGCAAACCAGATGACACCGTTTTCATCACGGGTGCACGTTTGGGCATAGCCCGGAGTTTCCATTGAATCAAGTTTGTTTCCATCAGGCAGCGAATAGACTGTCAATTCACTCATGGTGAAAACCAGCAGACGGCGGTCATCCAAGGCAAACAGATCGGTCGGCCGATTTTCCTCGCAATCCTTGCACAGCTTGCCAATGGGGAAACTGCCGATCGGCTTGAGTGTATCTTCATCAAAAAGTGCTACTCGGCTTTCCATTTGATGCTGATCGCACAGAATTACACAAATGCGTCCTTCCGTAACGGTAAGGCGGCAAAGAAGAATTCCGGCATCAAACTGGTATTTTTGAACGACCGTTCCATCCGTTGCAATTTTCAGCAGATAAAACTGATCTTCGCGCGCGGACATGCCGCTGGCAGAACCGCTGGTTATCGCATATAAAAATTCACGTCCGCAGGCAAGATGTTCCATAGCTTGTCCCGGAATCACATCAAACCAGGATTTTACATCCTGTGTTTCCGGATCGATGCGGCTGAGCCCACCGCCAAAAGAACCATAATTTGCATACCAGCCGGTCCAGATTCCGCCGTCCGGACCAAGCACGCTTTTGGCGTGCGGACGAACCATTTCCGGAGCAACGGCACGCAGCGTTTTCGGATTCACATTTTCATGCTGATTCCAGGGCTGGGTGGGATCATAAACAATGTGGTCACCGCCGACGTATGCAGCCAGATAAAGCTTGCCGTTAAGCGGGACCATTCCGTAAACTTCGCCTCCGGCGTTGGTGACACCGCAGCTGTTTTCACTTTTTCCGGTTTTTGGGTCATAACGGAAGATTGTCTGACCAAATTCACAGGAACCCCAGATGACACCGTTCGCTGCGGTGACAGTCATCATGGCAGTGGCAGGTGCCTGAGCAGGGATTCGCACAAAACGCATGGCACCGTCCTGCCAGAGGAACAGTTCCTGACCAAGCACGCCGATTTCACAGCCCGATGCCGTTTTTAAACCGCGCATTCCTGCGGGCAGTCCGGGAATTGTTTCCGGATGGAGAGTTTTCGTTAAGTAATCGCATACAGCCTTGCTGCAGCCGGTCAATTCTTCCGGGGCAGCATTTGCAGAATAAACGCCGCCTATTTGTGTGAGAGTGTCGGGGTCATAAAAGCGATAAGAATCATCATGACCAACGGCAATAAATCCGCTTCCCGTGGCTTGTATGCGATCACCGTCTTCGCCGAGCGAAACCCACTCCCCGGTTTTGACACGGTAAAGCCATGCCTCGTTGTGATAATATCCAGCACTGACCGCAATATCTCCTGCTGAGGTGGTGAACACATCACGCGAATATTGGTTTTTTTCTTCCGTTCCCACATGCCCCAAACGAACCATCTTGCGTGTTTCGGGGTTATATTGTACAAGTGAACAGCCAGGGTAGGTGCTGGCGTAAACACAGCCGTCCCCACCCATGGTAAAGTTCCACAAGTAAGTTTCTGTTTCCAATCGCAGTGGTTCGCGGAAGCACCGTTCCGCCATCATAAAGCAGTGCAGACTGCCAAGATGATCGCAGGTGCCGACCAGCAGTTCGCCGCGATTTTCCAACCACAAAAGTGCCCATGCGCCGCTGTCATTTGGCAGATCGTATTGTTCGCTTTGCAGCGTTTGAGTATCAATAATAATCAGGCAGCCAGCAGCCTCGGCAGCATAGTTGCTGAGTACCAGTTTTTCGCGGCCATCACGCGGATCTTTTGGAATCAGAATCTTGTTCAGAATACAAAAGTTGTGGCACGGTTCGCCCTTTAAGGTCAGTTTCATGGATCATTCTTCTTTCGTTGTTTGGAATGCGTCCGGATTGTCTGGACAAAAACAGCACCAGTATAGCAGATGTATTTTTGTTTTTCAATAAAAAAATTTTGATCTGCCACGTCAGTTTATTTCTATTTTGTGCTGCGGTATTCTAAATCACACCGCATCTTGAAAAAGCACAAGCCGAAAGGAAAATTCGTTCCTTTCGGCTTGTGCTTTTTGCAGAATATGCGGATTAATTCGGAGGAAAAATTCAGTCGTGCGCTTTGGTGCGAATCTCTTCACCGATGCGTGCCAGGAAATCCTCCACGCTCATGGCACCAAGATCCTCACCCTTGCGGGAACGAACGGAAACAGTTCCGTTTTCAACTTCCTTGTCACCGATGACGAGCATATACGGTGTTTTTTCCAACTGAGCTTCGCGGATTTTGTAGCCGATTTTTTCGTTGCGTTTATCGGCTGCAGCACGAAGACCGGCAAGCTGCAGCTGCTCCAAAACAGCATCAGCGCGATCATGCTGGCGTTCGGAAATCGGCAGCACCTTCACCTGTGTGGGCATCAGCCATGTAGGCAGCGCACCCGCATATTTTTCGATCAGCAGAGCGAGCGTTCGCTCGTAGCAGCCGATGGAGGTGCGGTGAATGATATACGGATTTTTCTTCGAGCCGTCCGTATCAGTGTAAACCATACCGAATTTTTCGGCAAGCATCTGATCAATCTGGATAGTGATCAGCGTATCTTCCTTGCCGTAGACGTTGCGGAGCTGAATATCGAGCTTCGGGCCGTAGAATGCAGCCTCGCCAACGCCTTCTACAAACGGAATTTCCAGGTCGTTGAGGATGGTGCGCATGGTGCCTTGTGCTTCGTCCCACTGTTCCGGCGTGCCGATATATTTTGCGCGGTCATCCGGATCCCACATGGAGAAGCGATAGGAAACATCCTCGTAAAGACCGAGCGTTTTGAGCATGAAGATGGCAAGCTCCAGGCAGCGGCGAAATTCATCCTCCAGCTGATCGGGGCGGCACATCAGATGACCTTCGGAGATGGTGAACTGGCGAACGCGGATCAAACCGTGCATTTCGCCCGAAGCCTCGTTGCGGAAGAGCGTGGAGGTTTCGTTGTAGCGCAGCGGAAGATCACGGTAGGAGCGGGGCTTATTCAGATAAGCCTGATACTGGAACGGGCAGGTCATTGGACGCAGTGCAAAGACCTCATCGTCCTTTTCTTCATCGCCCAGCACAAACATGCCGTCCTTGTAATGATCCCAGTGACCGGAAAGCTTATAAAGATCGCTCTTTGCCATAAACGGCGTTTTGGTGAGCAGCCAGCCACGCTTTTGTTCCTCATCCTCCACAAAGCGCTGCAACAGCTGAAGAACACGCGCACCGTTCGGCAGCATAATCGGCAAGCCCTGACCAATCAGGTCACAGGTGGTAAAATAGCCAAGTTCACGGCCAAGCTTATTATGGTCGCGTTTTTTTGCTTCCTCCAGCATCGTCAGATGAGCTTCCAGTTCGCTGTTCTTCGGGAAAGCGATTCCATAAACACGCTGCAGCATTTTTTTGGTGGAATCGCCGCGCCAGTATGCGCCGGTGCAGTTAGTCAGCTTGACTGCCTTCACACGACCGGTGCTCATCAGGTGGGGACCCGCGCAAAGATCGGTGAAATCGCCCTGACGATAGAAGCTGATTTTTTCACCCTTACCGCTGTGTTCGGAAATCAATTCCACCTTATAGGGCTGACCCAGTTCCTCCATCAGCTTGGTAGCCTCTGCCGGTTCAAGCTCAAAGCGTTCAATCGGCAAATCCTCTTTGATGATTTTCTTCATTTCGGATTCAATTTTTGCGTAATCATCCGGAACAAGGTTACGGGGCAAGTCAAAATCATAGTAGAAACCGGACTCAATGGACGGACCGATTGCAAAGACAGCATCCGGGAACAGATGCTTGACTGCCTGCGCTAAAATGTGGGAGGTGGTGTGCCAATAGGCACGTTTTCCGTCGGGAGAATCAAAAGTAAGAATTTCAACTGCACAGTCTGCGGTAATGGGAGTGCGCAAGTCGCAAACCTTGCCATCAATCTTGACGGCGCAGGCAACTCTTGCCAGACCGGCACTGATTTGCAGTGCAAGCTCATTACCGGTGGTGCCTTCTGCTACCTGCAGCACAGAACCATCCTTTAACGTAACGTTTACCATTTTGATCATTCCTTTCATTGTCTGTGGGAAAGCTGACCTTGCCGGCAGTTTTCCATATCAAAATAAAGTAATTGAATTTGGCGGGGAGAAATGAAAATAAAAAAAGCCCCGCCCAAAAGCATGAGGGGCGAAGCAAACTTCGCGGTTCCACCCTGCATTCAGGCAAAAGCCTATCTTAATTCTTTCGGCGATAAGGGAGCCGACCCGTCCTGCTTGCAGCAAAAAGCCTTTCGCAGTCCGCTCCGGGGTGGTATGCAGCAAATTTGCCGGCAACGCGCATTTTCAGCCCATGGTGCGCGATCTCTTTTGCCGGGGAAACATTTGTGCCGTCCCCATCTAAGCGTTTTTCTTTCTTTTCATGTATTAATATTATATATCCGTTTAGTCGCAATTGCAACAACAAAACAAAATTTTATGGCAGAAATTCAATGGAGATACAGGAATTGGATCGCTTGGACCGAAACGAGAATGCATTTTTGTTGTTTTTCTTCCATATTTATGGACAAAGAGAGGAAGTCAGTAAAATGCGCTAAATTTAATGTTGCGGAATTGTGAATAAAAATAACAAAATTTCTTGACAGACCGAGGGAAAAAGCGATACAATTAGTATGCGATATTTATATATTGCAAAAGGGAAGATTTCTTCCCAATTTATAATTTGAAGCTATGAAAACAAAAAATCAAAAGAAAAGGAGGTGCTATCGAAAATTGGTAATCAATATTCATATTGCTGTATTTATCGCCATCTTGCTCGGATGTGTGATTGTTAGTGGTATTATCGCCTTTTTTGTGGGCGTTTCTCATAGAAAAAAAGTTGCTGAACTCCAAATTGGCTCGGCGGAACAGGAAGCAAAGAGAATCGTCAGCGAGGCGCTTAAGACTGCTGAGGCAAAGAAAAAAGAGGCAATTCTCGAGGGCAAAGACGAAATTCACAAGCTGCGTAATGAGTCTGAAAAAGAACTGCGTGAGCGGCGTGCAGAGGTGCAGCGTCAGGAACGCAGAATCCAGCAGAAAGAGGAAACGCTGGATAAAAAGCTTGAAAACCTGGAGAAAAAAGAGGACGCAGTTGCTGCAAAGGCAAAACAAATTGAGGAAAAACTCAACGAGACCGAAACGATCAAGAAAAGTCAGTTTGATATGTTGGAGCGCATTTCTGGTTTTACCGCAGATCAAGCAAAGGAATATTTGCTGAAAAACCTGGAAAACGAGCTGCAGCATGAAAAAGCAGTAAAAATCATGGATGTGGAACAGCAAACAAAAGATGAATCTGACAAGCGTGCCCGTGAAATTATCTCGCTTGCAATTCAGCGCTGTGCAGCAGACCATGTTTCAGAGGCGGCTGTCTCGGTTGTTCCGCTGCCGAATGATGAGATGAAGGGTCGCATTATCGGCCGTGAAGGACGCAACATCCGCACATTGGAAACCTTGACCGGAGTTGATCTGATTATCGATGACACACCGGAAACCATTACACTTTCCAGCTTTGAACCGGTGCGCCGTGAGGTTGCCCGCATTGCACTGGAACGATTGATTTCCGATGGAAGAATTCATCCCACCCGTATTGAAGAAATGGTGGATAAGGCACGCCGTGAAGTGGAAGCTACCATTAAAGCAGAAGGTGAACGTGCAATTATCGAAGCCGGAGTCAACGGCATTCATCCGGAGCTTGTCAAGCTGCTTGGACGGCTGCGTTACCGTACCAGTTATGGTCAGAATGTGCTGAATCATTCACTGGAGGTTTCCTACCTTGCAGGGGTAATGGCAAGCGAGCTGGGCATCAACCCCACTCTTGCCCGCCGCGCAGGTTTGCTGCATGACATCGGCAAGGCGCTTGACCATGAGATTGAAGGCTCGCATGTTGAAATCGGTATTGATGTGGCACGCAAGTATAAAGAGAGCGAAGCTGTCATTCATGCCATTCATGCACATCACGGTGATGTGGAACCCAAGACAGTGGTTGCTTGTCTGGTTCAGGCAGCAGATGCAATTTCTGCTGCACGTCCGGGTGCCCGCCGTGAGAACCTGGAAAATTACATCAAGCGTTTGGAAAAGCTTGAAGAGATATCCTCCTCATTCCCCGGCGTAGAACGCAGTTTTGCAATTCAAGCTGGTCGTGAGGTTCGAATCATGGTGAAACCGGAAATCATTAAAGATGACAACATGGTGCTGCTTGCACGAGATATTTGTCAGAAGATTGAGCAGAGCCTCGATTATCCGGGACAAATTAAGGTGAACATTATCCGCGAAAGCCGCGCAATCGACTACGCAAAATAAATCGATTAAAAACAATATTGGCTTGCGAAAAACGTGCAGACGGATTGAGCAAAACGTTTCACGGCAGGCAATCAAAAAGCAGTGTGATTTGGGTCACACTGCTTTTTTAGAAACAAATGATACAGCCCTGATTTCAGCAATTGCGCCGAAACCAGGGCTGCTCGTTTTTATTGATGATGACAAGATGATTATTTGGTTGACTGCCACCACTCATTGGCTTCCTCGGTCAGAATGTTTCCGCCGTTTGCCTTCCATTCCGAAACAAAAGTATCAAAGTAATCCACGGGTTTCTGACCGGTAATAATAGCAATATAGGCTTCGTCCTCTATACGAGAGAGAGAATCCTCGTATTTGCCTGAGGAAGGAAAGCTTTCGCATTTTTGATCGCGCAGAATGTTTTGGTCGTATCCGTTTTGGAATGCCCAGTCGTATCCGTATTTGTTCTCGATCGAAACATATTCCATGGGAACAAAACATTCAAGCACGGAATGTGCGCCGATGCCGGGCAGTGAAATAGCAACATCGCCATTATAGTTTTTTTCGCGCCATTGTGCAAAATCGGAAATCGGAACGCCGTCCTCATTGTAATGCCACATTTCACCCTCGATTCCATAACGTGCAGTGAACCAGTTATCGGCGGAAGAGGTCCAGTACTCGTACATGGTCATTACCTTGGCCATTTTATCGGGTTCATCCGCCATGTGAGCGGAAAATCCGACCGAGTGAGAGTGAGGAAGAGAGAAGCCAACACCGCCCTTTCTTCCGTTTGGACCGGTTACGGGCTGCGCCTGCTTAATTTTATCCGCGGCGGCAGCATCCTTTTTTGCCAATACGGAAACATTCACTCCCGGCTGCTGCTTGCTGTAAGTCTTTGTCTCCTCATTATAATCGCCGATTCTCGGCATCCAGTGGTAATAGGCACCCAAACCGGTATAGCCGATTCTTCCGTCAATAAAAGCATCTGAAACCGCCCAATAACTGCTGGTATTCTCGCCTGTAATAAATTCAGGATCAATTACACCGGCCGCATACCACTTTGCCAGCAGTGCCAGAGCTTGTTTCATTTCAGGCTGAATAGAGGAATAAACCAATTTTCCGTTCACTTCATTCCATTGCTTGCGCTGCCACCCAAATGCACCGTAAACCATTGCGAGGCCTGTGGAGGAAAGTCCGTAGGTGTCGTTGATACCGTTGCGGTCGGGATCGTTATTGGTAAATCGGTAAACCAAATCTTCAAATTCATTCAATGTAGTCGGAATGCTGGTAATCCCTACGTTTTCCATCCAGTCGCCCCGGTAACACATAGCTTCACGAAACTGATTGATATCATTGATTCCGATTGGAATGGAATACTGTACGCCATTCACCTGACATATTTTCATCAGATTTTTATAATCTGCCGTAATTTTGTTGATGGTGTTTGGCATGTACTTGTTGAGCATCTCTTGCGGGATTGCTGCCAGAATGTTCTGCTTGGTATAAGTGCTGAAATTAGAGAAGGAATTGACATATAGAACATCAGGATACTGTCCGCTCGCAAACTTTGTGCTCAGAATATCATTCCAGTTGTTGGAGTCAATATTCCAATAATCGATTTCAACATTAAACAGTTTATTCCAGTAATCAATCATAATCGGATCATCGCAAAGGGGACTGTTTTGTGCTCCAATCCAGGAGATATGATATGTTTGATCCTGCGGTGCGGTTGTATCCTGAGAAGAGGAAGAATTGGACGTGATATTGGACGGTTTGCCGCAGGCAGTAACCGATGTGATGAACAGAATCAAAGTGAACAGAATCGCTGTGATTCGCTGATTAATCTTCATGTATAGAACCATTCCTTTCGACTGCACTGCATATGCCGTGTTAAAGAAAACAAGGAGAACAAAGTTTTTTTGGCACGATGTGAGATCAAAAAAACAAAAAAATAATAAAAAATTAACTATTTTTTACAAATCGTAGATAAGTTGAATTTTCATAATTTTTTATTATTGTTTTATCGCATGATAAATGGTACAATCAACACGAAATTTAAGTATGGTATGCTGAATTTTAGAAGATTGTTCCATAAAACGAGTGTATTGATCTTGTTTTTTATTATAGCATACTCAGGAATGAAAATCAGCATTTTGTGTGAAGTGCTTATTAAAAAATATTTGTATTTTCGCAATATAAAGGTTTCTGTGCTATTCAAAAAGAGATGAATACTGATTTGAGTCAAAAATTAGTATAAACAAACGTCTGGAAAGGAACGTGTGAGCGATGAAGTATCCCCAAATTAACCAAATCGAGGATCAGAATATTCCGATTTATGGAATGGGAGACCAGACCCCCTGTACAGCTCCGATTGTAATCTGTCGTTATACGCAAAAAACGCGCGTACTGGCGCCCATGCACCGTCATCACACTTTTCAGGTCAACTATGTTGTAAAAGGAAACCTGCTGCATAAGATTAATAATACGATTTATCCATTGGTTTCGGGCGACATTTTTGTGATACCGCCGTATATTCCGCATCAGCTCAAGGCAACGGACAAAAATGATGCAGATTACGAAATTATCGAATTGGAATTTATGCCGACAGAAGTGTTTGGAAAAGAACTTGACGATACCGGTGATGTAAACGGGGAAACGGCGATTTATGATTATTCCTACATAAAACCGTTTTTTGTAAATGAGAGCAATGTTCGGCCCAGATTGAACCTGATCGGAAAAGACCATATCATGGTGGAAACACTTTTGGACGAAATGCTGCGGGAGTTCCAAAAGAAAAATATCGGTTATCAGTTGGCAATGAAAGCAGATTTGTCCAAACTTCTGGTGATTGCCGGCCGCAGCTGCTATGAGGAAAAGAAAGAAGAAGAGTCGCCGTTATTTGACCATCACAGGCAAGCAATGTCGAAAGCAATTGCATATATAAATCAACATTTTGATGAACAAATTACCATTGAAGATGCCTCCAAAATTGCAATGATGTCACAGTCGTATTTCAGTTATCTGTTTAAGATTATGACGAAAAAGACGTTTGTGGAGTATTTGCATGATATTCGGCTCAAAAAGGCGATGTTCTTGCTGAAAACAACAGATGACCAAATTTTGAACATCTGTTATTGCTGTGGATTTAACAGTATCAATTATTTTAACCGTGTTTTCAAGCAGGAAGTTGGTGCAGCACCACGGGAATATCGACGGATGAGCCGGCTCACCAAACCGTCTGTATTCATGCCAAATGATCCGCAGGATCTTATGAGTGCATCCGGCTGACTCCCTTTATTATGTTAAGTACAAAGGGCGCTCGGGGGTTCCCGGGCGCCTTTTGTAATGGGTACAAGGCAAAAGAAAAATCCCCGCTCCGTGAGGAACAGGGATTTCTCTTTCACACTATGACTGCAAAAATTAATAAAGGAATTACAGTTTGAATTCCGTGGTCATGTCCTTTGCCTGTTTGATGCCCTTTTCGGTGAGCTCTTTGAAGGTATCAATCTGGTAGGAATTCTTCAGTTCGTCCTGGAATTGCTGCCAGCCGGCATCATCCAAAGTACGGTCGCCAACAAGGAACTGAGTAACAGACTCAACATAGAAGGTTGCAAGCTCAGCCATGATATCGCCGTGTGTGGTCCAGTCTTCATCGCTCAGGTACATAGCGCTGTGGCGCTTTTCGTAATGGCCTTCGTTCTTGTCATAAGCTTCCTTGGCAAGACCCGGGAATACCATGACGATTTCCTGAGGAGTGAGCGGACGGGCGATGGACGGCTGAATGCCATACTTGGAGGTCGTTTTGATG
>CAKXIK010000004.1:0-21992 GCA_934875675.1 uncultured bacterium | reverse complement strand
TTGTTCTTCAGGTCATCAATCCAGTTCGGAGTGCCTTCGGAATCGACACCATTGTAGGTGACGCCGTCTTCGCCCCAAGAGAGAAGCTTGCTGCCTTCTTCGGAATAGATGTAGTTAATCAGGCACATTGCAGCTTCGCGCTGTTCTTCGGTGCAGGAGCTCATGATGCCGACGGAAAGGTTGGTGTTCAGCGGATCATTGCCTTCAACTGTAGCAGTGGTTCTGCCGGCAGCGGTCAACGGAGAAAGACCAATCAGAGCAGCATCCGGATTTGCTTTGATGCCAACAGCCAGAGCGTCATCGGACGGATTCTGAGCGGCATTGGTAAACTGCTGAGTACGAACGGTATAGTCGATGGTAGCACCGGAATAGCTGTTGTTCATGTAAGTGGTCCAGCGGTTGGAATCTCCAACGTCGGCTTCACGGTCGACAAGGCCTTCGGTGTACAGCTGATGCCAGTATTTCAGGCACTCACGGAACTCATCCATGCAGAGATTCACATCGATGGTGCCGTCCTCATGCTCGGTGTAATAGACCGTGTCCATGCCAAAGGAGCCAAAGGAGAAGCTGATCCAATCCTGCGGATTGCCGCGGCAGATGAACGGAACATTGGAGCCGTCCGGAGCATTGCCGGGGTTCTTTTCTTTGAATGCACGCAGGCAGTCAGCAAATTCTTCAACGGTGGTGGGTTCTTTCAGGCCGCAAATGTCCAGCCAGTCCTTGCGGATCATCCAGGACTTTTTGCAGACCTGCTGATCAACGCGCGGTACGCCATAGATGGAAGCAGAATCAAGATCCATCATATCAGCCCAGCGATCATATGCATTCAGTTTTTCGTAAACATTCGGCATTTTTTCTTTCAGAACAGGAGTCAGGTCGACGTAAGCGCCTCGGACGCCGTCGTCGTTAATGGTGCCGAGATCTTTTGTCATCAGGTTCGGCCATTGTTTCTGACCGGCAGCAATTGTGGTGGTGTAGACGGTATTGGCATCGGCACTCGGAACAAGTTTCCATTCGATTGTTACGTTGGTAGCCTCGGCAATTTTCTTGACCATTGCCTTCATACCGTCGCCATCGAGCGGATAGTCATCAGTAGTGCTGCTTTGCCAGGTCAGGGTAATTGGTTCCTTGTACTTGGTAGAAGTGCTGCCTGCGGCGCTGCTCTCAGTGCCGGAAGCGGTGGTGCTCGAAGTGGTTGGGGTCTTTGCGCAGCCGGCAAACAAGGTAGCGGTCATCAGCGCAGCAAGAGCAAAACATACGAGCTTTTTCCCTTTGAAATTTTTCACGTTACATCCTCCTTTATATTGAAGCAGATGAATATATGCAAAACCGTCGCCCAAAGGCGGGTTTTGTCAACCTTTTACGGCGCCTACCATCATGCCCTTGACAAAGTACTTTTGGACAAACGGATAGACACAAATGATGGGGAGCATAGTGACAACAATAGCGGTGTAATTCCGGGCAATTTGCGGAATTGCATACATCTGCTCATCAGCACCCACCGAGCCGCTGGTGCTCTGGTCTGAAATCAACCACTGGCGCAGCAGCAATCCGAGAGGCCAACGGTTGGTGTCATGCATATACACCATTGGTCCAAAGTAGCTGTTCCACTGACCGACCGCAGCAAACAGACCAAACGTTGCAATAATCGGCAGAGAAAGTGGCAGAAAAATTTTGAACAGGATATCCAGATCGTTTGCGCCGTCCAACTTTGCGGATTCTTCCAGGCTGGCAGGAATGCCTTCGAAGAAGGTCCGGATCATGACAACCGTCCAGGCACCAACACAACCTGCAATGGTGAACGGCCAAATGGTATCCATCATACCCAGAACATTGGCGCACAAAATAAAGCTTGGGATCATACCGCCGCTGAACAGCATTGTAAACAGGAGCATAAAATTCCATTTTCTGCGCCCCACAAAGGTGCGCTTGGAAAGAGGATAAGCACAGCTGATATTAAAGAAAAGAGAAGCAGCGGTGGCTACGACGGTATAAAAAATCGTATTCATGTATGCGGGCCAGAGCTTCTTGTTGGTAAAAAGAGCGATGTAGTTTTTAAAGGTAAAGCCCTTTGGAACAATACCAACCTGTCCGCGCAGCAGCAGCTCACTGTTGCTGAAGGAACCGGAAATAATCATTAAAATCGGATAAAGAACAACCACGATTGTGGCAAGCATAAACAGCCAAATCAGAATATCTGCGAATGTAATCGGATTGAGCTTGCGTTTACTTGCAGATGTAACTGCAGCTTCTTGAGAACGTTCTGCCATATGAAATCCCTCCTATCAAACAAAACTGGTATCTGAAATTTTCCTGGAAACAGAGTTTGCAATTACAATCAGGATTAGGTTGACCACCGATTGGAACAAACCGACGGCGGTTGTGTAACTGTATTGAGGAGAAAGACTTGCAATACCCTGTTTGTAGATGTAGGTGGAAAGAACCTCCATTTTCTGCATGTTCAGACCGTTTTGCAGCAGGTAAGGATAGTCGAATCCGGAGCCCATCAAACCGCCCACTGCCATAATCAGCTGAATGGAAACCACAGGAGCAAGCGCCGGAAGAGTAATATTCATCACCTTTTGCCAGCGGGTTGCGCCGTCGATGGTGGCTGCTTCGTAAAGCTGCGGGTCAACACCGGAAAGCGAAGCCAGATAAACAATTGTGCCCCAGCCAAAGCCCTGCCAGATACTTGTTAAAATCAGAATTGCATGGGAGGCAGACGGCATGCTGAGGAACGAAGGTACCTGAGACATTCCGAACATGACTGCGATTCCCTTCGCAATAAAACCGGTGGAAGGGGAAAGAAACTGCTTTACCATACCGGCAACGATAACGGCAGTAATGAAATGCGGTAAATAAACAATGGTCTGTGTGACACGCTTGAATTTGCGACCGCGCATTTCATTGAGCAGTAACGCGAAGATGATCGGAATTGGAAATGTAAAAATCAGGCTTTCTACGTTTAGCGTAATGGTGTTCCACAAAACGGTTTTAAATTTTGCGGAATTAAACAAACGTACAAAGTTGTCAAATCCAACCCACGGAGAATCAACAAATCCAACCATAGGGGAATAGTTCTGAAAAGCCATTACAAGACCAAGCATTGGCCCGTACTGGAAAATCAAAACGTTCAAAATGCCGGGCAGGAAGATCAACAGGAGCCATTTGTCCCGCTTGATTCGTTGCCACAGCGATAATCTTGCATCCTCGCGCAAGGCTTTCGCTCTTACCATTCATCATTCCTCGTTTCTCTTATTGATTTATTTCTGGACAAGCTGGGGGCAATCAGGAAACCAATTCGTGAAATTGAAGTAAAATTCCAACGTAAAATTCAGAATTCCTTATTACTTTTGCTGTATATTTATCTTACAAGAAAAGGAGAAATGGTTTCTATGCCAATTCTCCATAAAAATGTGCTTATTATCTTGAAAAGTACTTTTGCGCTGAAAATGCCTAAAAATCTTTTTCAAAATAGACATCGTGCACAAAACAAAACAGAAAAGGAAAATAAATCGGCATGATTCAAGAGAAAACGAAGTGTCACTTAGAATATCCGCACAGTTTTCTTTCGTATTATTTACTATAGTGCAATTCGTGCCGAGGAAATCCCGTTCGGACAGCTTTATAATGGTGAGGGGATTTATCTGCAACCGCAGCTGATGAATCAGAGAACCGCTGATGACAGCGGTTTCCCGTTTAATGCAGTCAATCCGCCGGTTGTCTATACCCCGGATATGTGCCCCAATGCAAGCAGATGGATGGCACGGAATGTCAACCTGATGATTGGCAGCATTCTGACCGAGCAGGATGTGGAAGATGTGGTCTGTGCCGTTAAAAAGGTTGCAGCGCAGGTGTTGTAAGAAGATATATTTTCGGGAACGTTCATTGGCAACAAAAATCTCCGGTCACAAAGCCAAATGAAGCTTGGTTGATGTGACCGGAGTTTTTTATTTTCAGTCAATACTTTTTCATGTTCAGTTGGGAGGTATTTTTACAATAGATTGACATCATCCAGACTTTAATGCAGATTCGCGATAGAGCAAGCCAATAAAATTACACCGAAGTCTTTTCAAACAGAACAAAACATGATATATTTTTGTAGTATTCTTTATTCAACATGATACTGATTTCGAAGCGGAAACGGTATAAAAATTGAAGAAAAACCTTGGGCACATGAGGTTTTCCGTAATTTTTTATTTGTCGTTTCAAAAAAGTAATATTACATTGTTTTGGCGAAGGAGACTTTATACATGACGAAAGCGAAACCGATTCGCAGTTCAGTATATAAAAAAATGGTGTTCTCTTTTTTGTTGTTCGTAGCGCTGTTTTCCTTTTTAAATGCAATTATCGGCTATGTGTTCAGCCGCAGTTATGAAGAACAGGTACATGCGGACAGCCAGGTGATGCTTTCCCGCATTGGGGAGCAGCTGGACGAACGAGTGTTTCAGCAGGCAAATTCGCTTTATGCCGATTTAATTACCAACACGGTTTTATACCCGGAAATTGTGAGCTATCTGGAAGGAGACCCGCTTAATTCGGTGAGCTATTACCGTCTGTACACTTCCCTGCGTGCAGCGGTTGCCCGTTCGCCAGAAGTTTTTGATTCGGTTTCCCTGTTTAGCCGCTCTGAAAATTCCATTGTTTCCTCTGCCATCGGCATTAAATGGATCGATGAACGTAAGGATGAAAAGTACACGGAATGGGTACAGACGCTGCTCGATTCCAGTGAACGGCTGTTCTGGAAGTATACCCCGTCCGATTCTCCGGAAAGTTCGAAAACAGCCGATATTTCCATGTATGCAACGTATCCCTCCAGCGCATCCGGTAAAGATTGTTCGGGTGCGGTGCTTGTTCGGCTTAATCTGGATACCATCAACAGTGTCCTGCAGGAATTTCGAACGGAGCAGTCAACATATTTTATTGTTGACCGCTCCGGCAGCAAAGTGGTGGGTACGGGTATCTCCACCAATTTTAACGAACTGCTGGGTGTTGACCTTGCTGCGGCAGGCGAAGAGAGCCGCGTTTCCGTTGCGGAAGTGAACGGAAAGAAGACCGTGGTTATTTCACAGCCGTATCAGCAGGATTATGTTTTGGTGGGATTAACTTCGCTGAGCTCTTTTTATGAGAAAACAAATGCTTTACGCAATAAAATCTTTTTCATTGGTTTTGCGGTGGTTTTGATCGGACTGTTGCTGGCGGCGATTCTTTCCAACCGGCTGTATCGTCCTTTGCGCCAATTGGTGGAACCGGCGAGAAAAAAGTACGGCACAACGGCAGCCGTTGAAAATGATGGTGACGAATATGCCTATATTCGTACTTTGATGGATAGCCTTTCCTCAAAAGCTACCTCGATGGAAGAGGTGCTGGAGCAAAACACACCATTAATTCGCAATGGATTACTGCAAAGCCTTTTGCAGGACACTGCCCTTGATGAAAAGACGCTCCACGAAAAGATGAATCTCATCGGGCTTGTTTTGCCGTATCCGCGTTTTTGTGTAGTTCATCTGCGGGTGCCTGCCAGTGCATTTGAAAAGATGAGTTCCGAACAAAAGGAATTGATTCTTTACGGACTGCTCAACGGATATAATGAATATCATCATAACGAGGTTCAGCTGTACGGAGTTCGCAGTGCACCGGATGCTTTGTCGCTGATTGTCAATCTGACAGTACCGGCGATGGTAAACTGCGACGGCTGGATTCGGGAGCTGCGGGAATTCTGTACCCGATACTGTGGAATTGAGCCGCAAATATGCCTGAGTAACTGCGTGGAATCGCTTTTGGATATTGCGGAGGCAAACCGGCAGTCAACCCAGTTGGAGCCCTATTTCTATTTCCTGACGGACAAGGAGTATTTGACCAAAGAGCATATTCCTGCATTACAATCCGGAGAAAGCGAAACAATTTCGCCCCGCATTCTGGAGAATTTTATGAACCATATGGAACAGTACCAGAATGAGGAGGCTCAAAAGGATATTGCGGGTTTGGTAGAATGCTGCAAAACAGGAAAGTATAGCGCACAGCACTGCAATCAGCGGATTCTGTCGCTGCTGTTTACATTCTCGCGTTTTGTGCGCAATACACACATGGCGGAAAATGATCCGTTCTATGAAAAAATTCACGCCGACTTTAATCATTGCGGCAATGTGGATGAATTTCAGCAATGGATGGGCGATCTGGTGACGCATTACCTGCAGCTGGTTGCGCAGAATGCAAGCGGAAACTATTCGGCGATGATGAATGAGATTATGGAATATATCAGTGTCCATCTTGCCGAGCCGATTTCTCTCGATTTGCTGGCGGATACATTTCGGTTAAGCTCTAATTACCTCAGCCGCCTGTTCAAGGAAGAAACCGGTGTGAACTATACGGACTTTGTCAATAATGCGAAGCTTGCCCGCGCCGCAGACCAACTGGAGCACACGGCAAAAAAAATTGATGAGATTGCAGAAGAGAACGGATTTAACAGTTCCGCGTATTTTATTAAAAAGTTTAAGCAAAAATACGGTGTTACGCCGAAAAAATACCGCATGGATGCAGTGATTGAGGGTCAAACAAAACCCGAATAGTTTCAAATTTTGAAAAGCTCCCAACATGAGCAGGCTTTTGCACATGCAATCCACGGGAACATGCGGAGCAGAATAAAAGCAGATATGACTTGCTCAGGAAGAAGAGCAAGTTGAGAAATGAAGTATTTTATTTGCTATCGGTCAAAAATAATTGAAAATGCACAGTTTCATAAAAAAAGTGGATTGTTTTTGCCCCATAAGGTTGATATACTGAAACCAAAGCAGTGTATATTACCAGTTTTCAGCCGGAAGCCGGAATATACCGCAAAATTTGCGCATCATCTGCGCAGGGGAGTGTTTGATATGAGCAACAGCGAAGCTTTGAAAGCGCTGGCAATCAATGGCGGCAGCAAAGCGGTTACCACGCCGCTGCCGGAGCGTCATCATTTTGGTGCAGAGGAAAAAGCAGCCTGCAATCGCATTATTGATGAAGCAATTGCGGCAGGTGCAGCACCGGGATACGGCGGAAGTGAAGAAGATATTTTCTGCAAGGAATTTGCAGAAATGATGGGCGGCGGCTATGCCGATGCAGTAAATAGCGGTACAACCTCTGTTTTTGTTGCCCTTCGTGCTTTGAACATTGAGCCGTTTACAGAGATCATCTGCGGTCCGGTCACCGATCCGGGCGGACTGATGCCGATTGTCATGATGAACTGCATTCCGGTAATTGCAGATAGCGAACCGGGCAGCTTTAACATGAGCCTTGAAGGAGTCAAAAAGGTTTACACCGAGAATACAAGCGCAATTGTTGTGCCGCATATCGCCGGCGAACCTGCTGACATTGAAGCAATCTGTGCCTTTGCAAAAGAAAAAGGTCTGAAGGTTGTGGAAGACTGTGCACAGGCACATGGCGCAACCGTTCACGGCAAGCGTGTTGGCACCTTTGGTGATGCTGCCGGTTATTCCATGATGTTTGGCAAGCATACCTGTGTTGGTGGTCAGGGCGGTGTTTGCTTTACAAAAGACGAGGATACATATTGGAGAATTCGTCAGAATTCCGACCGCGGTAAGCCGTTTGGTCTGCCGGAAGGAAGCGACAACTGTGTTGGCTCGCTGAACTTCAATATGGACGAAATGCATTGCGCTATCGGCCGTGTACAGATTAAAAAGACAGCTGACATTGCAAAGAACCGCCGCCGTGTTGTTTATGGCATCATGGATGCATTGAAAGATGTTCCGGCTCTGAGCATCAGCAAATTGCCGGAGGGAGCAGAACCTTCCTACTGGTTCATGCGTATTCTGTATAATCAGGATATGATGACTTGTGACAAAGAAACTTTCTGCAAGGCTGTTGAAGCAGAAGGAATGAACTGCAACATGCGCTATGCCGCAACGCCGTATACTGCAGATTGGTATACAAAACGCCGTGTGTTCGGCAACAGCGGTTATCCGTGGGCAGCTCCGGAATATAAGGGCGATCGTGATAAGATTTATTCTTTGGCAGATCTGCCGAACGCTTCCAAAGCTTTGGATGACACAATTATCATCTATCCGGTGGAAACCTGGACAGATGCGAACATTGCAGAATGTGCAAATGCATTCCGCAAGGCATATGAGGCTTACAAGAAATAATCAGTCGATTTGGTTGACCCAAAAAGTCCAGCGAAAGCTGGGCTTTTTTGTTTGCAGATTGATAGGCTGAAAGTTATCTGTTATAATAATTTTAAATTAAAAACCGGATAAACATGGAACAAAAAACTTGGATATATGCCGTTGTTCGGAAGATTTTTATCTGCCGTTTCAAGAAAAATGAGTAATTCCTATAAAGACGAATCAAATCAAAGGCTGCAGGAAAATCATGATATTGGAGGAGGGCTTCAAATGATCGGATTAAAGCGAGGTACGGTTTGCTTGTGTGCGCATGAAGCAGAGTGGGAACAGAATGCTGCCCAAACAATCATGACGCTGAAAGAAATACTTGGGGAGGTTGCAGTTGGCATTGAGCATGTGGGCAGTACTTCGGTTCCGCGAATCAAGGCAAAACCGATTATTGATATTGCGGTTGCAGTCCATGATTTTGATGATGTTTTGAAACGGCAACCCCTTCTGCAGTCCCACGGATTCTATTATCGCCCAAAGTGCGATATCAGGGATCAACTTCTGTTTGGCTGCGGAAGCTATTATAACGGCACCGGAGATCTACAGACGCATTTTATCCATGTTGTGAAAGCAAACAGTATGGAATGGATTAACTATATCAATTTCCGCAATTATCTCAATCACACGCCCTCTGTGGCAAAAGAATATGAAAACTTGAAGTTAGCTCTTGCTGCCAAGGCACCTGTGGACAATGGGCGCGAACAGTATTTAAAGGGAAAACATGATTTTATTGTTGCCACGTTGAGAAAAGCATTGGCGGATTCCTATCTTGGAAAGACGGTGACCATCAAAATAGACCGTCCTGCAGGGAGTGCTCACCCCCAGTATCCCGATTTAATCTATCCTATTAATTATGGATATCTTCCGGGTGTGGTAAGCGGTGACGGGGAAGAGATGGACGTATATATATTAGGTGTGGATGAGCCAATGGCTGAATTTACAGGAAAAATTATAGGTATTATCCACCGGGCAAATGATGTGGAGGACAAATTGGTGGCAGCGCCCAGTGGGATGATATTCAGCAGAGAGCAAATTGCCGTTGCAGTACATTTTCAGGAACAGTATTACGAAAGCACAATTGAAACTTCCACGAAGAATCAAAGTATTGCGGAGGGACTGTGAATGCAGTATTCTATCGGCCAGGTGGCGCAGAAGATGGGGATTTCCGCCTACACGCTGCGTTATTATGATAAAGAGGGGCTGCTCCCGTTTGTGGCACGCAGCTCAAGTGGGGTACGGGTGTTTCAGGAGGATGATTTTGCTTGGCTGAGACTGATCGAATGCCTGAAAACGAGCGGATTGTCCATTAAGGAAATCAAACAATATATAGATTGGTATATGGAGGGTGATTCTACATTAGAACAGCGCAGACAGTTGTTTTATTCGCGCAAGGCAGCGGTGGAAAAACAGATGGAGGCGCTACAGAAAACGCTTAATGCGGTCTCTTATAAATGTTGGTTTTATGACACCGCCGTGGCTGCCGGCAGTGAAGAGATTCCGCAGAAGATGAAACAGGAAGACCTGCCACCCGAAATTCGCAGAATGAAAGCAGAAAGCGGATTGTTTGACAGCAACGGAAAAAAATAAAAATCCGAGGTCAACTGCTTTGAAAAAATCAAAAAAAGCCATATCATTTTGACAGTGACAATTTCATTCCTTGCAGGTATAGTAAATTTGAGCTGTCATGGACGCTCAAAATTGCAATGACGCAGGAGGAATTTTTATGAAGTTAAATGCGAAATGGATTAAGCCGATGGCTTCAACGGGAGAGGTTTGCCCCGAATTTTCTCGGAATTTTTCTTTGAACAAGACGATTTGTAAAGCAGAACTCTGCATTACCGCAATGGGTGTTTATCGGGCAGAGATTAATGGCAAGAGCGTCACAGATGCGGTACTGATGCCCGGTTGGACGTCTTTTCAAAAGCGCCTGCAGTGCCAGCGGTATGATGTGACGGATCTGTTGCAGAATCAAAACTTGATTGCAGTCACGGTGGGACGAGGATGGTACCGCAATCCGCCTCCCCAATGGATTCAAAAGGAAAACTATGTGCTCAAGAGTGAGACTCCGGCAGGCATGATTGCAGAGCTGACGGTTACGTATGACGATGCCACACAGGAAATCATTGCAACGGATGCGCAGTGGGACGTTACAGAAAGCATGATCCGATTCAGTCAGATTTACGACGGCGAAACAGCGGATGCAACCGCTCCGCGTGCACCGCTTGGCAAGGCTGCCGAATTTGACGGCCCGTCCCACACCCTAATCGAACAACAGGGAGAATTGATTCGGGAGCACGAGCGTGTTTCTCCGGTTAAAATCTTCCGTACACCAAAGGGCGAAACCGTGGTGGATTTCGGTCAGGAAGTGACCGGATATGTTTCCCTTTCGATTGATGCAAACGCGGGAGATATCATTGAGATTTCGCATGCAGAAATGCTTGATAAAGATGGTAACTTTTACACTGAAAATTATCGTGCAGCCAAAGCAAAGCTTTGCTACACCTGCCGCGATGGAAAACAGGAATACCATCCGTGGTTAACATTTTTTGGATTCCGCTATATTCGGTTGGATCAATTTCCGGGCAATCCGAGTCCGGAACAGTTTACCGCGGTGGCAGTTTATTCTGATATTAAGCGCACCGGAACCATCAGCTGCTCCAATGGGATGCTTAACCGCCTGTTTGAAAACGTGAGCTGGGGTCAAAAGGATAATTATTTGGATGTTCCCACCGATTGTCCCCAGCGGGATGAACGTTTGGGCTGGACGGGTGATGCGCAGGCGTTTGTGAAAGCTGCATGCTATCAGTTTGATGTGGAACGCTTCTTTACCAAGTGGCTGGCGGATATGGCGGCAGATCAGTTGCCGAGCGGGGCAATTCCCAATGTGATTCCGGCAGTGGGGCTTGAAGGCGGAGGTGCTGCCTGGAGCGATGCAGCAACCATTTGCCCGTGGCAGATTTATCTTTCATATGGCAACAAGGCAATTCTGCGCAGCCAGTTTGACTGCATGAAAAAATATGTGGGATTCATTACCGACACAACAAAAGATCAGTTCCTTTGGACAGGCGGCGTGCATTACGGTGATTGGCTCGGCTTGGATGCGCCCTCCGGCAGCTACAAGGGTTCCTCCAGAGAAGATCTGATTGCATCTGCATTTTATGCCCATTCCGTTTCCCTTGTAGTCAAGGCGGGAAAAGTGCTGGGTGAGGATGTTGCAGCATATGAAGAGCTGTATCGGAATATCGTTTCCGCATTTCGTAAAACATTTACGGAATATCACACGCAGACGGAGCTTGTGCTTGCAGTGCATTTTCATCTTGCAGAGGATTTGCAGAAAACGGCGGATCAGCTGGCGGAAAAAGTGAAGCAGGATGGCTCAAAGCTGCAGACGGGTTTTGTCGGCACGCCTTACTTGCTGCATGCGCTCAGCGATTACGGTCATGCAGAACTGGCCTATACCTTGCTGCTGAGAACCGAATACCCGTCGTGGCTGTATTCGGTGACCAAGGGTGCAACCACCGTGTGGGAACATTGGGATGGCATTATGCAGGACGGCTCGTTCTGGAGCTCGGATATGAACTCGTTCAACCATTATGCTTACGGCGCAGTGCTTGACTGGGTGTACGAAAAAGCGGCGGGCATTCAGGTTATGGAAGAGCATCCGGGTTACGAAGAGGTTTGCATTGCACCGATGCCGGATTCCCGTTTGGAGTGGCTGGATGCAAAGCTGGAAACCAGACACGGAACCATTCGCTCGTTCTGGAGCTATTGCGATGAAAAAATTCGCTATGAAATCTCGGTTCCGGTTGCAGCACATCTGATTCTTGACGGTGTGCACCATGAGCTTGCCCCCGGCAATTACATCTTTTACAGCAATCGCTAAAAACTCATCAAGATATGCAGAGGAAAGACACATCCACATCTAAGATGTAAAATAAAAACATAGGAAACGCTTTTTGAAGCTGAAACGGTGGCGAGACGTTGCAACACATTATGTCAAAACCGTTTCTGCTTTCAAGGAACGGTCACACGGGCCTTTATCCTTATGCGGCTGTATGGAATCGCTTAACTTGTCTGGTACAGAGGGATGTAGAAAATGGAAAACATGAAAAAATATCCGATTTGTTTTTGGAATACCGGCGGTCTTAATAAAGCGCCTGCAGAAAAAGTTAAGGATTGGTATGATTTAGGAATTACACTTGCAATGGCACCATGCGATTTGGAGCAGAAACCACTTGTTTATGAATTGCTTGACCAAGCCAATCTTCGCGAAATGAAGGTTATTTTGTGCGATCCGCGTACCGACTGGAAGGTATATGCTGAAAAAGGTGAAGCGGAATATAGAAAAGGTGTGGCGGATGCGATCCGCGATTTTGGCTCGCATCCTGCGATGTTTGGATTTTTTGTAGGTGATGAACCAAATGCTTCCGAGGCTGAATTTGCCTTTTCTGCAACCCGGATCAATCATGAAATGGCACCGCACCTCACTGCTTATCTCAATATTTTGCCATGGTTTGATTGGATTGCCCCGTATTTAGCGTTTGATTCTTATCCGGATTATATTGACCACTTTATTAAAAGCACAAATACAAAGCTGGTATCCTATGACTGCTATGCACAAATGCTCGAGGGAACATCGGGATACAACGATTATTTTTACAATTTGCACCAACACTATCTAGCATCTAAACGCAATCATACAAAATTTTTTAATATAGTACTTTCAAGCGGTCATTATGATTACAGATGTCCTTCCAAGGATGATATGCTTTGGCAGCTTTCTACTTCAGTTGCACACGGTGCAAGTGGTGTTTCGTGGTTTATTATTGAGCTTTCCAACATCTTGGTAGATATGCGCAATGTACCAATCAATCAGCTTGGTGACAGAACAGAGCAATATGGTTGGCTTCGGGAGGTAAACTGTGTATTTAATAATTACTGCGGAGAAATCATAAACACCCTGACAATAGATGAATGTTATCATGTGGGGGAAGCTTACGGCGGTGTTCCGTTGTTTAAACCGTTTGATTCCATCCGCGACATAAGCTCCTCAAAGGGTACACCTCTGATTGTCTCAAGCTTCCATAACGATGTCGGAGAAAAGTTTTATATTGTATGCAATAACTCCCCTGAAAAGTCAACCTGTGTTTCAGTTGAAATTCCAGAAAATATTACGCTTCTTGGCAGTGTTTATGGAAATCAATTGGAAGAGCTTATTACAATTGACGACCCTGTTGGAAAGAAAATGCGAAAACAAAATCAGATTGCCTTTTTTCTTGCACCCGGTCAGCTAATCGTATTAAAAGAGCTTCTTAAAGAATAATCTCTAAAACGGATGCAGAATTTAGCATCCGGCTGACCAAAGCCCGCACTCCATGCAATGCCTATTGCATGGAGTGCGGGCTTTTTTTGCTGCAAACAATAAGGAGAAGAGCTGCTATTTTTTCAGGTCGCCGGTTGCGGGGTTATCGATCAAATTCCCGTTTTCAGAAAAACGCGAACCGTGACAGGGACAGTCCCAGCTGTGTTCGGCAGGGTTCCATTTCAGCGCACACCCCAGATGTGGACAGCGGGGGGTGGTAGGGGTAATCAGATTTGTAACGGCTTCCAATGCATTTGCAGCCAGTTGAGGGCGAAGAATCGTTCTGGACGGCGAAAAAACAGCTGCATATTGGCTTGCCTTCCCCATCACCAAATCAGATAAAATCATTGCGGATACCATGGAAGTCGTCATTCCCCATTTGTTAAATCCGGTTGCCACATAAAGATTAGGTGTACGGCTTGAGTATTCTCCAATATAAGGGACATGGTCAAGAGAGATGCAATCTTGTGTTGCCCACTGATATTTTACGTTGGCATCCGGATAATATTGCTTTGCAAAGGATTCAAGCTCCTGCCAGTCGCCGCCTTTTTTTCCTGTGCGGTGGTCTCCGCCTCCGATTAACAATAGATTCCGGTAGTTTCGGAATGACATCCCCGTTTCGTTTTCATCCACATACATGCCGTTAATTTTTGCAGCGTTTTCAAGCGCAAGAACATAGGAACGGTGTTGATAGAGCTTTAAAAAATAACTGCCATGCTTATTAAGAAAGGGAAAATGCGTAGTGACAATTATCTGATCTGCCTTGATCTTTCCGTGTGCCGTGATTGCCGTGTGATCAGATAGTTCTTGTACGGCAGTGTGTTCGTAAATAGTTAAATCCTTTGCAATTGCCGATATAAATTTAAGCGGATGAAACTGAGCCTGATTTTTGAATTTGATAGCGCCGGCGGTGGAAAACGGTAGGCAGACCGGGTTGGTCAGTTCTGCAGAAAAACCGATTTGTTCCAGTGCAGCGGTTTCGGATTCCAACTTTTTTACATCGTCCAGGGAGTATACATAGGAGTCCATTTTTTCAAAATTACAGTCTATTTTCTGACCAAGTTCGCAGTAATATCGCAATGCAGTCTGATTTGCATCAAGATACATTTTTGCTTTTTCTTTGCCAAAGCGGCGGAGAAGCATATCGTAAATTAATCCGTGCTGAGACGTAATTTTTGCCGTTGTATTTTTTGTAATACCGCTGCAGATGGTATTTGCTTCTGCGAGAACATATGGAACCCCTGCGTTGCGGAGAAAATAGGCACAGAGGATTCCTGCCATTCCGCCGCCGATGATGAGCACATCTGTTTTGATATCGCGGTTGAGAGCTTCAAAGGAGGGAAGATCTGCAGTATCGGACCATGCTGAAAGCATTTGATCACCGTCTTTCATAGGAAAATATTTATTCCAATATTCTTTGCGGTGTCACCTGCATTATACGAAATCTCAACCGGTGTAATACAAAATTGGTTTGACCTCTATGGTATTTCAATTGAGGTTATAGAGTAAAAGGAAAAATCTAAAAGCCAATGATAAATGACAGACGGGTGTGCATAATAAAGTCAACCAATCCAGCAGCATGCAGATTACGATTTAAATCGCGGGGCACTTGTATTTTACCGTTATCAAACACATTGCAGCGGAATTGGTATTCAACTTTACACAAGGAGTGAAAACCCGATGGAAGACAAGCAAGCGCAAAGCTCATTGGCAATGAATACACTTGATAAAATTCCGGACACCACACCCAATGCCCGCAGTATTACCGCTTTGGTCAAACAAAACGGCAAGGTGACAGGGTATCAGCTTTCCGATGACACAATCTTGGAAAAATCGGAAGCGGTACAGCTGGCTCGTCAGGGCGGAATTGCCGGAGTGGGTATTTCTCATCGAGGCGATTCTGAATATCTCAAGTCAATTCCGGATGGAAGTGATAGCAATAACCTTGGCAATCTGCCATCCGTTTCACCGCACAATACAGATCAGTCGGAATAAGAATATATCACAACGGCATTATGCATCATTTTATTCTACGGTGTTGTTAAGTAAAAATAACGGAAACACAAAGATATGCGAAGAACCGGGGGATTTGCTCCGGTTCTTTTTTGAATGAAATCTGCAGGAGGGAAGAACAGAAGGTATACCGATCCTTTGCATATTCTGTAACGGCGCGAACAGAATATAAAAATGGTAAAACAGAAAGGAACAGGGGATTGGCATGGAAAAGAAACGGGAAGAATGGAGCGGGACTTTTGGGTTCATCATGGCATCAGCAGGCAGTGCGGTCGGGTTGGGAAATCTGTGGAAATTTCCGTATCTTGCTGGAATGTATGGCGGGGGATTGTTTGTTATTGTTTATCTGGTGATGGTGTTTCTTGTGGGTTCCACGTTGATTCTGGGGGAATTGGCATTGGGCAGACATGCTAAAAGCAATGCGGTAAGTGCCTTTCACAAAATCAGCCCAAAGTTTTCATTTGTAGGTTACCTGGGGGTAATTTCAAGCTTCGTAATCCTCTCGTTTTATTCGGTGGTAGGCGGTTGGATCCTGAAATATATTTTTTCTTTTTTAAGCGGATCAGATTTTACGGATTCTCAGGTGGTTTTCAATCGTTTTATTTCGTCTGCGGTTCCTCCGGTTTTCTGGCATATTGCATTTTTAACAATATGCATCGTGATTATTTTGGGCGGCGTATCAAAAGGAATTGAGAAAACCTCTGCTTTTATGATGCCGGCACTGCTTGTCATGATCGTAATTGTAGCCATTCGCGGAATCACCTTGAACGGTGCAATGGAAGGGATTGAATTTTATCTGAGGCCAAATGTGGAAACTTTCAGCCTTAAAGCGGTGACAGTTGCATTAGGACAGGTATTTTTCTCGCTTTCGCTCGGAATGGGAACCTTGGTGACCTATGGCTCTTATCTTTCTCCCAAAGAGAATCTGGTGAAAAGTACGGCAATGATTGCAGGACTTGACACGCTGGTAGCTCTGCTTGCAGGGTTTGCGATTCTTCCCGCAGTGTTTGCCTTGGGAATGCAGCCCGATTCCGGCCCATCCCTGATGTTTATTACATTGCCCAAGGTGTTTATGCAGATGCCCGGCGGCAGATGGATTGGCACCATATTTTTTATTCTGCTGATTTTTGCAGCCATTACCTCCGTTATCTCTCTTCTGGAAGTGATTACGACCTATTTTGTGGAACGTCATCACATGAAACGAAAAACTGCTGCAATGATTACGGCTTTGGTTCTGTATGTCACAGGTAGCTTTGCATCGCTTTCTCAGGGACCATTGCAGGAAATCCGGATTTTCGGAAAGAACATTTTCGACTTTTTGGATATGCTGGCATCTAATTTTTTGCTGCCGGTGGGAGGACTGCTGCTTTGCATTGCCGTGGGATTCATCTGGAAGCCAAAAAACGCCTTACAGGAGATTACAAACAGAGAAACCATTCAATTCAGAATGAAAAATATCTGGGTGATCGCGATCAAATATGTGATGCCGGTTTGTATTATTTTTATCATGCTGGATACCCTTGGAATTCTTTGAAAACAAAGTGACCGTATCGTGTAATCTTTCTTAATCCGAAAAGAAAAATCTGCAGCGTTCCTTTCCTTTCAGAACGCTGCAGATTTTTTATCAGCGGAAGGCAAATTATAACTACATTGATAGGCTCAGGCATAATCCTGAATGACCTGAATCGACCGGGCAAATTCCTGCTGTTCCTGTTCAGTCATTTTGATTTCCACAATTTCCTTTACGCCTGTTTTATTAATAATAGCAGGTACACCCGCAAAAACGTCCTGGTAACCATATTCACCGCACAGCAAGGTTGAAACCGGAATAATTTTGTTTTCGTCATGCATAATTGCTTTGATAATCCCAACCGTTGTGGAGGCGATACCATAATTTGTGGAGCCTTTGCTTTTCATGATGGTCCAACCCATTTGGGTTACTGCCGAACGGATTTTTGACTCGAAGTCCGGTGATTTCACGGCTTCAAATAACCTGGGATTATCGTCCATCACATCTTTCCAAAGTTTTCCGCCGATTCGAACAGAACTCCATGGAATCATTTGAGAATCTCCATGCTCGCCCATGGAGAAGGCGTGGATACTTCTTGGGTCTACCTCTACCATTTCTGAAATAATGTTTTTCAGTCTTGCTGAGTCTAAAGCGGTTCCGGTTCCAATCACTTTGCTTTTCGGCAACCCCGAGATCTGATAAATGTGGTAGGAAATAATATCAACGGGATTAGTAATCACAACAAACTGACCGCAAAATCCACTTTCCATAATTTGCGGAATGATTTGGTTAACAATTTTGAGGGAGCTGTCCCGCATATCAAGGCGGGTTTGCCCCGGCTGATATGGAGCAGAGGCTGTGAGCACAACAATATCTGCATCGCGCAGATCTTTGAATTCCTTCACACTGACATGCATATTGCGGTTTAGAAATTCAATGCAGTTTTCCAAATCAATCGCTTCTGCTCTCGCCTTATCCGTATTTTTATCCACCAGATAAACATCGTCGCAGATACCCTGATTGATAATCGCATAGCCAACTGCCGAACCAACGGAACCCGCACCGATAATTGCGACTGCATTCCGCGAAATAGCCATTAGGAATCTCTCCTTTTTCTTTTGATAATTCCATATTATTTTCTATTTCTTTTTTTGATTTATGCGGTAAAAGTGCAGAATGCAGATCATATTACATTTTTTTCAAAAAAGATAAACAGGAACCTTAGAAAATGGTATCCCTCTGAAAGCTATATGGAGTTTCCGTCTGTACCTTGTCACAGAATAAATCGTCTGTAATTTCATACAGGTGAGGATTCTTTGAATTCTTTAACCCAGCAAGCCATAATTGATTGATTTCCCATTCATTCAATGGGACTTTCGTTGATATTTCCTCCAATAGGCGTTCCAGCCAACGACTATGTGCTTTTGTCGTCATGGTTCACTCATAAAAATTCCAAAAATTATGGCTGTAACAACCGGTATCAGCAAAGACTTCTTCCTCGTTAATCCACAATGAGGCTGCAATCTTTCCCAACGCAGAAGCTTTGGAAGAATAACATGGGTTAAGTAAAGTTAAACGGTGAATTTTCGCAAGAAAAATTATTACAGACTTACGTGGAAGAAAGAGTGATCAGAAACTATTGTCATCATTTAAGCAAAAGGTAACTCCCGGAACCACGACTATAGGTATGCTCGGTTGAACCCTTTACACAAAAAGACGGACGTTCTATCCCGGTGGATTATCCGGATAGAACGCCTGTCTTTACTGCTTAATTTGGTGACCTGTCAGCGAAAAATTACTGATTCCAGCGGTCGTATGCAGTTTGCTTGATTTTCAAAACTTCATCAATGCCCATGTCTTTGACTTTTTGAACGTAGTTATCCCATTCTGTAAGCGGAGTTACACCAGAGATAAATTTGGATTTCATCTGATCTACATAAGAGGTAATGTCTGTTCCCTTTGCTGCCAGTGCAGTGGTTTCTTCAGTGGTGTATTTCATCACAAGATCCGGGAACGGCGTGACGGCATAAGGAATATTGTTGGTTGTCATACCCAGCTCACGGGCATAGTTGTTTGGTGACTTTTCCTTATCACTGAGCATTGTTTTTGCGTTATAAAAACTGTAATATTGCATCCAAGAGCCATGCAGTGCTTTGTATACCCAAGGGCTCTGATCCCAGTCGGAAGGAACAATGAGTTCAAAAGCAGTCTTGTCATCATTCAGATAGTGCCAGTCAACATCATAAATTCCGAGGTTTTGTGACATGCAGTTAAATCCGGTATCTCCAATCATGTTGAGTGAATAGTTTGCATCAACCATACGGCAGATTTCACGAATATATTTGCTGTCCTTATTGATGGCACCGCCCATGGTAGATACATAATCATAGGCGCCCACCTGTTGCTTATCGGTATATTGCGAAGTAAGCGGTGCAAGGCAGTCGATGCTGATTTTTCCGTCAGCAAAATCTTCCGGCATCAGGTTTGCAGCATTGGTCATAAAAGCAGCCTGACCGCTCTTTACCCGAGCCATGGTTACAGAAGTATCAAGTGTAAAATATTCGTTATCCAACAGTTTTTCCTGATAAAGCTTGTGCATGAACTCAAGATAAAGGCGGTATTGCTCGGAAATTCGATTATACACAACCGTTTTTCCGTCACCGGCATCAGCAAATCCCGGATCAACGGAAGATCCGAATGCAGGGAACATCAAAACTTCGAGTTGGTCGTTAAAATGACTTGCACTGTATGGAAGCAGCGGCGAGTTGCCTTGAGTAAGGCCAGACTTTTGAATTGCTACCAGAACGTTGTAAAAATCATCTACTGTTTTGGGCGTTTCAAGATTAAGCTTTTTTAAATAGTCAGTACGATAAAACAGCTGACCCTTTGCAGAAGTTGAAGCCATTTGGATACGAGGTAATGTGTAGACTTTTCCGTCAACTTGACGAATTACCTTCTCTGCAAGGGGAAAATCTTTAAATAGAGCAGTCATGTTCGGGCAGTATTTGGGAAGGTATTCAGAAAGATCTGCAAAAATTCCGCCTTCAACTCCATAGGTTAACTGAACATTTCCGTCAATGCCGTTATGGAAAAAGTCGGGATAGTCGCCAGAAGCAAAATACAGATTTACGGCACTGTCCACCGTGTTATCCACTAAAGTCCATTCAATATGAATATTTGTAATTTCTTCGAGAGTCTTCCAATAAGACATGTCTTTTGGATTGCCCTCTGTGGAGGGATTGTAGAATCCAACGGCAGTAATCGTAATGGGTTTATCCACCACAGGATATCCGGTCTCGTTAAAGTTTTCCTTGGCAGTGGATGACGTTTGTGTCTGTGTTCCTGAATCAGAATTTGGCGTGCCGGATTGCGGCTGACTGCAGCCGGAAACAATTCCTGACAGCAGAATTACTGCAATCAGCGCTGCGAACATTTTTTTCATCTGTGTATCCCTTCCTTATTTAAATTTATAAAATATGGAAAACTGCGGAAACCGTTACGGTTTTCCAGATTTACAAGAGTTGTGCGCTGTTTTCCGCTGAGAAAACAACAAGAATACGGTGATGTTAGCCCTTAATGGAGCCTAACAAAACGCCTTTGTTGAAATATTTCTGCAAAAAAGGATATAAAATCATCATGGGGAGAGATGAAACGATAATGACAGAATATTTCAACAGGTGTTTCAGTTTTTCAGCTTCATAAAGACTATCCCCCTCCATCATATCTTGGCTTGCAGATTCCACAATCAGCAACTGGCGTAGGAACAATTGAAGTGGCTTTTTCGCATTATCACGGACGTATATCATGGCATCAAAATAAGAATTCCAATGTCCGATTGCATAATAAAGAACCATAACTCCGATTAGCGCCTGAGAAAGCGGCAAAACAATTTGAAGAAAAACGCGTCCTTGAGAGCATCCGTCTATTACGGCTGCTTCTTCCAGTTCTCCGGGTATTCCTTTAAAAAATGTACGGCAAATGATCATGTTGTAAACACTCATAACGCCAAGAATAACTAAGATCAAACGCGTGTCCAACAGATGCAAATCTTTTACGAGCAAATAAGTCGGAACCAAGCCTCCTCCGAAATACATGGGAATCATCATGTAAAGCATGATTAACTTATATCCAGGAAGTGCCGGCTTGGAAAGTGCATAGCCGCAGGGGAGGGTAACAGCTAAATTTAATGCAGTACCTACAATCGTATAAAAAATAGTGTTGGCGTAGCCCGTCATAATATTTTTGTCTTGAAATACTCTGCGATATCCCTCTACGTTAAATCCCTTAGGCCAAAGCCATACTTCGCCGTTGCCAACCAATGTAGGGTCACTGAAAGAGCAGGAAACAATATAGATTAGCGGATACAGGACAATAATCAGAAATAAAAAAGAGAAAATAAAGTTAAACCGAGAAAAAACACGATCCATACGGCTTTCTCGAATTGCCACAATCATCACCTTCTTTCTTTAGAACAAGCTGGTCTCATTTACTTTTTTGGCTACAGAGTTGGCGATAAACAGCAAGATAATATTAATTACGGTATTAAAAAGTCCAACTGCAGCAGAATAACTAAATCCACCCTGCAGCAGCCCGCGCCGATAAACATAAGTGGAAATTACTTCCGAAGCTTCCAGATTTAATGAGTTCTGCAGCAAGAATGCTTTTTCAAATCCAACACCAATCAGGCTGCCGATTTTCATAATTAGGAGAATTACAATGGTTGGCTTCATTGTCGGCAGATTAATATGCCAGATTCTCTGTAAACGATTAGCCCCGTCAATCATTGCCGCCTCGTGCAGTGCAGGATCAACAGATGAGAGAGCAGCCAAATAAATAATTGCGCTCCATCCTGTGCTTTGCCAAACGCCGGACCAGACATAGATGTGCTTAAAAGCGCTTGGCTGAACCATAAAATAAACACGCTCTTTTCCCATAAGAG